>CAYRLR010000298.1:0-4286 GCA_964424975.1 uncultured Anderseniella sp. | reverse complement strand
CCGCAGGGACAATAACAGCCATAAGCCGGGTTTGCCTTGTGTTGGCGGCAAGTCGCACGGTTCCGATTGGATCAATGCCAGCCGCGTCAATGCGGAATATCGGATCGCCGTTTGTGTTTGCCAGAAGCGTACCTGCCACGTCCCTCCACAAAATTGCCTCGCTAGCGTTTGGTGAAATGTCCTTGAGCGTTATGGTCATGTGATGGCCTCATTTGCCCATGTTTCAGTTACCAGTCTCTGCGCCGCCACACCTGGGCCGATAGGACAGGCCATCCGGTAAACACGACCGTCTGAGAAATCAGCCCCGGCGTTTGTCGCAAGGATGCTGATTGTCTTGTTGGTGGACACAGTGTCAAACCACGCAGTTCCGGTCAGCGTGACCGAGCCTGCCGACACACCATCCACAAACGCCTCGACTTTGCGATCACTCTCCGTGGCCACAACCGAAACAACGTGATCGCCGCTTAAGGTTATGGCAATGGTCTGGTCTGCTTGTCCGTTGTCTCCACGCACTTCAACCTGATTTTCAGTGATGGCTATGCGCTCTGTCGCGGTGACGGTGTTGCGCAATTCAACGAGCGTTCCTGCGGTTGCCTCGTTGACAGCAGCGGTCAGAAGGATGTCGCCATCAGCGACAAACTCCATTGTTTTAGCGGTGTCGGCCACACCGTCACCTTGAGCCCAATGCTTGCCAAGTGCGGTTTTATGAAGCGGTCTGGAGCCTGCTGTTGTTTGGGGGAAATGGGTACCGGGGATTTTTCTAATAACAATATTTCTAAAACGGGCCTCATCCCCAATTGCACTCCACTGCCCACCATTAGCACATTCCAAGAAAAACTTTGTTGTAGTAGCTGTTGCTTTTACTATTAGTGTTTTTTCTTCCCAGGTATCTTCTGATGATACCACTACAAAAGGAGTAAGAAAAGCCAATGCCGCAATTCTACCTGCCGTAGTAATAGTATTGCTGGATGGCGCGAAAATTTCCGCAGTAAATATTACAATATCACCAACAACAGTTGTCACGTCATATTGACTGTATACGTTTAATCCCACGGTGGTTGTTAATGTGAGAACCGAGTTTAACTCGGTCAGCGTCGAATTATTGTCCGCCCAGTTTGCTGTGTCATAATATCCAGCACCCAAATCCGCTTGGCCCGCCATGACCTGCTCAAACGACCTACCTGCCCACTGACCAATACCAAGCCACACACCAACCGGATCATTATTCGCAGTTGCAGGCAGCAACTCGGCATTAATGGCCTGATAGAGTGTGTCTGCCTGCGAGGCGTCCCACATGTCGCCAGCAGCGCCACTGCCGAACAGTTGGAGGGCGAGACTTGATACCCCGCCCTTGCTCCCCAGTCTACCGTATCGAACGAATGAACTCATTGCACCAATCCCGATATGTCAGACGACGGCTTCAACGGAGGCTTTATCACCAACTGCGACCTTGAAATATTCAACCAGCCCAGCGCCGACCGGAATCCGGTTTGCATCGGTCGAGGCATCCGGCACAGCATTGAACGAAACGTAAACCGTGGCGGCGGTGTCGTTGAACACCCGGGCGATGGTATGCGCGCCATTTTCAGTATCGAGAGCGGCAATTGTCGTCACCGCGCCAGCGGATATGGCTTCGGTGACGCCGAAGCGGGCATCCATGAGTTGCGGCACGCCGAACGACGGCTTCGCAAATACATTGCGTCCAAAATTTATGTGAACAGACATTCCATTCTCCTCGATTGATCGCTGAATTATCCAGCCCCGGCAGTTTCAGGTAAGATCAGCTGTCGCGGCGCAGCGAGCACGCGACGATGTATGCGCCCTTGGTTTCGTTGCCGACCTGCGGCGGCGAGGCCCAGGCCCAGCTTTCCGTCACCCCGGTTTCGGGGTTGGTCCAGTCGAACTTAACGGCACCTTCGCAGCAGTCTGTTTCAAAGAACGCGTCCAGCGTCGCCAACTGGGCCAGCGTAAGCTTGATGCTGAAACTCACCGGCAGGACGGATACGGTCGAGCGCCTGCGAACCAGCGGCGGGCCGACATCCGGCTCGAACGTCATCAGGTTGGGTTGCCGCTGGCGCTGCCATGAGCCGTCCAGCGGACGCTGCGGAAAATTGCCGGTGGTCGGCCAGGTTACCATGGCACTATCTCCTGGTCAGCTTTGGTGTCAGGCCGAAACCCGGACCCTGCTTGCGCAATGCACCGGGCACTTCCGACTGCACCAGGTCCCTGACAATCAGCCGCTGGAACGGGTTGCCCTGCGCATCACGGCCCTGACCGGCAGGTTCAACCTGCGATCTGGACTGGTTGATGATGACCACGCCGCCCCCGCCACCGCCGCGCATCTGGTGATTTGGAACGATCTTGCCGGCTGATGATGGCACGAACAGTTCAGGGCCCCGTTCGCCGATCTTGTAGGCGTTGTGCGGCGATACGGACCCGCCGCCCGATCGCGGTATCAATGACGATAGCAGGCCGCCGCCCTCTCCCGATGTGCCGAACAGCCCGGCAAGCGGACCCTGCCCCAGCAGCAACGCCCTGGTTGCCGCGGACGCCAGTTGTTTTGCCATGTCGCGCAGCACGTCTGTCAGCTTTTCACCGCCGCTGATCATCCTGTCGAAGCTGTCAACGCCAAGTTCAGCCAAGCTGCGCAGGCTGTCATTGTAGGCGTCCTGCGACTGCTTGATCTTCGCCAGCATGATGTTCTGGTTGACCAGCGCCTCGATGCGCCGGCCGGAGTCTGATTCCAGTGTCACGCCCGCCGCCTGCAGTTCATTGTAGACACGCTGCATTTCAGCGGTGCGGCCCAGTTGTTGTGCCTCGAACATCAATTGCTGGATGACACCCTGGCGCTGCTGCATGGCCCGCTCGGCCAGTCTCTCGGCCTCCTGCCGAAGCCGCAGCACTTCACGCTCGCGCTGGGCTGCAGCGCGCTCTGCAGCAACCCTGGCTTTTTCATCTGGAACAATCGTGCCCTTGTTACTTTTGCCAGAAGTGTTCGAGCCAGCGGCGAGCCCGCGGTTCGCGCCATCAACCAGGGCATTCAATCCTCCGGCATTACTGACAAAAGGGGCCTGACCCTTCATCGGTCTGAAAACATTATTTGCCAGCGCTGTGGTAGCTTTTTCCTCAAACTTGTCTATTTGATTGCCAAGCCACTGAAACCAGCCGGCAGACTTGATCCTGGTAGCGCCCGATAATCCGGTCCAGCCCGTCGGTGCCGTCCCTGAAAGTGTTGACCAGGGCCGCGCCTTCACTGTCGAACGCCTTGAATGCCAGCAGCAGCGCATCCTGCTCGGATTTCGCATTCTTGATCAGGTTGGCATAATCGCGCAGGATATCGTTCTGCTTGCGCATGGTGCCGTCGGTATTGCGCAACTGGACATCGTTGGCCTTCAGGATCGGCAGCAGTTCGCCTGCGCCGGAGGCGGCTTCCGCGATCCGCCGCGAGAACCGCTGCATGCCCATGTCAAGCGCAGTCGTTGCCACGCCCGACTGTTCCGCCGCAAACCGGTATTCCTGCAACTGATCCGTGGTCAGGCCAACCTTGTCGGCCACATCCTTGATGTTGGACACATCGCCGAATATCTGGCCGATCTGGTTGACACCGACACCGGCCAGGGCAATTGCCGCAAAACGGCCTGCCGTCTTGGCGGCACGCGACATGGCCGCGTCCACGTTCTTGAAGCCGCGTGACATGCGCCGCGTGCTGCGTCCCGTATTGCCCTCGATCTTTTTCAGCGCGCGTTCGTATTGCGTGGTGCGCGCCTCGATCTGGACAATCAGTTTTTCCAGGTCAACTGCCATCTGGATATTGTTCCATGAGTTGGTGCAACCGTTCGCGGCTCATGCCTGCCGGTTGCCTGTCCGGTTTGGACCCGTTCTTTTCAAGCCAGCCGTCCAGTGCCGCCATCAGTTCGGTATGGGTTGACTTCCAGAACTGGTCAGGCGACCAGCCAAGCACGCCCATGCCCAGTTCCATCAGCCTGCGAGACGGGAAGAATTCGTCTACCTCGCCGCCGTCTCGCTGCTTGCGTTTCCCGGCTCCCTATCCACCCCGCCGGTAATCGCGGCCAACACGGCAGTCTGGATATCAGTCATGTGCGCCATGAAATTCGACTTGCCGAATTCGGACAGGTCGCCCGACACCGCCAGGCAGGCAACACCTTCGCGCAGCGCGCGGGCATCACACTGGCCGACCATGCGCAGCAACGCCGTGACACCTTCCACGCCAAGCGCGGACTGGAATGCCGCCATGTTGTCGAGGTCGGCGCTCTGCATGGCTCCGA
>CAYRLR010000297.1:0-4304 GCA_964424975.1 uncultured Anderseniella sp. | reverse complement strand
TTGCCGTGCGCGATGTGGTGCATGGCCGCCCGGTCAAGAACGTCGAAGCCCTGGCCAACGCCGAAGCGCTCGACCTGTTCAAGGACCTGGCCGCCTTGCAGAGCTAGGATCAGGGTCCGTAAATCGAGCTGAAGTTCAAGGTCAGTCTAGCGGGACGGAGCTTCCATTGACCTCTGGTTCGTTTCGAGGCAGCATCGACGTATGTTGCGTTCAATTGTTGAATATTGGGGAGAATTGGAAGGTTCTGTGCATCCAGAGGATGTGCCGGTATTTGACCGTTTTGGTGACCATGGTTTTAATCTTGACTTCCCGCCGCCAGCTTACATCGGTGACATTGTAAACGCGCCAATTATCATTCTCGAAAACAACGGCGGGTTCGACCCCAGGAAGACGCCTATGGAGTTCCCCGACGCGGAGGCACACGATGAATTTCGGGAAGATCTAGCGGCCCCACGGCCCCTTGATCCAACAAAACGGAGCGTGTCGCCATATTATTGTTCTCGGAACTACACCGAATGGCTGACCTCCGGAACTGCTGCGCTCGTAAATGGAGTGGCGTATCGGTCGGTGAGTGGTCTCTCTAGTCGAGTCGCAGCACTAACCAAAGTACTCCCGTCAGCGCTGTTTCATCAAAAGTGGCTTCGAGATGCCGTCCTCCCACTCGTTGAGAGCGGAGAGAGATTTTTGGTGGTTCACCGTTGGTCGCGCTGGAACGATGCTGCGGAAGTGTTTTGGGGGCATCCGGGGGCGGTTTTCTCCAAGGCTCCGGTTAGCAAGAACTTGACAGGCCAAGAACTGGCAGACGTCGAGACCTTCTTGCGGAATACAAGGTAGCCCCAATGGTGATCCGGGCTCTACGTTCGGATATGGCTCATCGCGGTCGTTTCGCTCGACTTGATCTAACCAGTCTTGACGCCGGGCGTTCCCGACCTTGATAGAATCCGCTGGCCATTTTTATGCTCGCAGGCAAGTCACGGTTTCCGCTATTGCCAGGTTCAACTTGCCAGTACGCGGGTGGTGGGAAAGGTGATGTCGATGCGGGTGCCCTTGCGGGCCTCGCTGGAAATCTCGAATGTTGCCCGGTTTGCCTCGACCAGCGCCTTGGTGAGCGGCAGCCCGAGCCCGGTTCCCTGAACCTCCGGCCGGCCTGCAACCTCGACACGGCGAAACGGCTCCAGCGCCTTGCTCAACTGGTCTTCATTCATGCCGACACCAGTGTCGGTCACGGACAGCAGCAACTCGCCGGTGGCAATCGCCTTGGCGGTGATGATCACCTGCCCGCCGGGGTCGGTGAACTTGATGGCGTTCGAGGTCAGGTTCAGCAACACCTGCTTGATCGAGCGCATGTCGGCAACCACCTGGGGCAGGTTTGGTGCGACCGACTTGCGCAACACGACGCGGGCTCCGGTTGCCTCGTCCTGCATCAGCTTTATGCAGCTGTCGATCGCCTGGCCCAGGTCAACCGAGATGAAGTTCAGCTCCAGCTTGCCGGCTTCCACCTTCGACAGGTCCAGCAGATCGTTGACCAGCGACAAAAGGTACTCGCCCGACGTGTGGATATCGTTGGCATAGCCCTCATAGCGTTCAGAACCCAGCTTGCCGAACTGGGCGGTGCGCATGATGTCCGAAAAGCCGAGAATGGCATTCAGCGGCGTGCGCAATTCGTGGCTGATGCGTGCCAGGAACTCGGATTTCTGCCGGCTGGTATGTTCAGCGGTGTCACGGGCCTCGCGCAGTTCCGTTTCGGTTTTCTTCCACTGGGTGATGTCGCGCATCACGGCGCAATAGGCTGATGCGGGAATGTCGGGCATGCGGGCAGCAATCTTGCGCATGGTAATGAAAATCGGCACATCGCCGCCGTCATTGACACTGGCGATTATCTCGCGGCCGCCATTGAACAGCATGGACAGGCCGCTGTCGCCGAGTGCGGCCAGGTAATCGCGCACCACCTTGGCGCTGGCCTTGTCCATCAGGCTGGCAAGCGGCTTGTCGATGACGCTGGCGGCGCGAACACCGAACAGGGCTTCGGCGCCGGCGCTCATATAGGTGATGCTGCCGTCATCTGACAGGAACACGATACCGTCCGTGGCTGTGTCCAGAATTGACATCAGCTCGGCTGTGCTGACGACAGGGTGCGGGCCGTCCGGTGTCTCCGGCAGCGCTGGCCTGGAAGCCGCAATGTTCATGGCTGGCGGGGCTGCGACTGCTTCGGGGCGCGCAGGCGGTTGGGTCGACAAGCCCTTGGTTGCGCCCTGGTCCTGAGACGCCGTGCTCGATCGAGTTGGACTATCGCTGCGCGAAACGGGCGCATCCATTGCCGTTTTCGGCAAATTGCCATCTGTTACGGCCATGACTGCCATGGGCATGACGCCGTCATTCCACGGGAATGTCGATTTATCGACGGTAAAGCCGATCTTCTCGCCGTCGCACCGCTTGATGGTGACGGAACCGCGTCTGCTCGATACGGAGCCGAGCGCTGCGGCAATGTCATGACGCTCGGTCAGATCATTTTCGCTGGCGTAACCCAACGCCGTGGCGACCGCCTGGTTGGCATAGACGATCTTGCCGGCCCGATAGAGAACGATTGCCTTGGGAACGCCCGACAAGGCGTCGCGTATGATGTCAGGCACACCGAAACCGGCAGCCTTTGCCAATGGTGCGGGTTTTGCTGCCGGGCGCGGGTCTGACGGTGTCGCGGCTGCGGCCGGTGGCGGGTCCTGGCTCGGCGCACCATCGCGTGCCGCGCTCTCCGGCGGTTTTTTATCGCCAGCCTGGGTGGTTGCGGCCTCAATCGCCTTGCGCAGGTGCGTCAGCGCATCTTCCTGCGGGGCGTGCTTGTCGGCTGGTGGTGCAGCCGGGGCTGCAGCCCCGATTGCCGGCAATGCGCGTTCAAGCGCCCGCCGGTCGGTAACATCCTCCAGTACCAGTGAAAACCTGGTGTCGGCAGCGTCCGGCAAGCTGGTCGGTTTGGCGGTCACCCTGATTTCACGAGCGCCAAACCCCGTCGTCATCCTGACAATCGCACTGGCAATGCCGGCCCGTCCTGCGCGCTCCAGCAACCTGGCTGACCCTTCGTCTGCGGAAAGTTCGGCAAGTGTGGCCGGCGTGTGCCCGCCGAACAGGCTGCGGGCCATCGCATTTGCATAGCTGATTGCGCCGTCATCATCACAGATCACCGTGGCAACGGGCAGCGTTTCCAGTATCGAGTTTGCATGTCCTGCGTCTGCCGTATCAGGCGCGGCGCCTGCAAGCGGGCTTTCGGCAACCATCAGCAGTCCGTTGCGCCCGTCGGCCAGTGTGTGCACATGCACGTTCACGCTGAACGGCGCATCATTGTCGGCTGATGCAAAACTCACCACTTCCTGCCAGCTTTCGCCGCGTGCGGCGGTCCTGGACAGTTCGGATACCCTGCTTGCGCCGGGGTCGGCTTCATCAAACGGCATGTCGATGAGGTCGAACAGGTTCTCGCAGCCGAAAAATGCAACGCCGGCGGCATTGGCCCAGACGATTCGCAGACGCGCACCGTCCCACAGCCATGCAGGCACAGCAGCAATGTTCAGTTCATCCAGCGATGGCGCGGTTTCTACAGTCAAAACAATTCCCCAGGCCGACCTGCGTTTCCCACAACACAAAGACAAGATTTCGCGCCCTGTCCAACTCGCCGTCCCAATATCCAGATGACAATGCTATTTGCCCGGCATCGTCAATTGCCGCATCCAGCCACAGTCTAGTCCGGTTTTGTGAGCCCCGTCCATGCCTTGTTAACGAATTAATAACTGTTGTTGTAGAGACATGGTTAACCAGGATCTTGTCCGGTCTGGCAGCGCTCGTGATGCGACCTTTCCGGTCTTGCCCTTTGTGACTTGCAAAACGCTGGCCTTCGGCATAGTTTGCGCCCCGCTGAACGAGATTTTATGCAGGCGTAGCTCAGTTGGTTAGAGCGCCGGATTGTGGATCCGGAGGCCGTTGGTTCAAACCCATCCGCCTGTACCATCTCGTTCAAGTGTTTCCATCAGGTAGATTGCCGTTTTGTTTCGCAGTGTCACCAAAATGTGGACTCGCGCGCAGAACCGACATAGGCTCCCGACACATTATTTGTGAAAAAGGGAGCATTTGAATAATGAAATCCATAATGAAGTATACACTCGCAGCAGTTGCGATTGCAGGACTTGCCGCGTCAGCCAGCGCGGCTGACCAGCGGTTTGTCTCGATTGGTACCGGGGGTGTGACAGGTGTCTACTACCCGACTGGCGGCGCCATTTGCCGTTTGATGAACAAGACCCGCAAGGAACACGGCATCCGGT
>CAYRLR010000296.1:3859-4310 GCA_964424975.1 uncultured Anderseniella sp. | reverse complement strand
GTCAGCTTGGCTTCCAGCAGCCAGGCCTGATCGATCCAACCAAAATTATCCTGATCTACATCACATCTTGCCGGGTTTCGCCATTTCCGCAACCAGCGCCTGTGCTGCGGCCTCTATCAGTCTTGCACCGTCCTCCGGGTTGGCCAGGCCGGAGTCAGCGCCCTTGCGACCGTCTGGATATCGCCTGCGAAAATCATGCGCATCGCTGAAGCCGCCTTCAGGCGCCGTTTGCGGGCTCAATGCAACGCGTTTAACAGTGTGCGGAAATTCGTGCTGGGTAATTGCGATTTCCGATGGCGTAGCGTGAGAACCGTGGCCCCGAGGATAGATTTCCGCCAGCAGTTTGCGAATGCCAGGCAGGTCAAACCAGCTTTTCAGGGCCAGTTCCAGCCTGTCCGGTTCGGGCTGCAAAGAGCGTTGTGCATGGATTTCCCCGAATGCCGTCGCCACG
>CAYRLR010000296.1:750-3849 GCA_964424975.1 uncultured Anderseniella sp. | reverse complement strand
GTCGCCACGGTGGCAATATTGCCGCCATGGCCATTCAGAAAAACAATCCGTTGAAAGCCGGCATTCGATAGCGACGACACCACATCCTCAACCACCGCCATCAAGGTTGACGGTTTTAATGAAATGGTCCCGGGGAATGCAAGATGAGATTGTGCCATTCCCAGCGACAGAGTAGGACCGACCAGAAAACCGCCCAGGTCTCCGGCGCGCCGGGCGATGATGTCGGCGCACATTGCATCTGTCCCCATCAACCCCATTGGCCCGTGTTGCTCAACCGACCCGATCGGCATGACGATATCCCGGGAGGTTGCCAGGTAGGCTTCAATTTCTATCCATGTCGCTTCGACAAGCAGCATTGGTGATTCCTGTTTCGTTTGCAGGTTGACATGCGAGGTCCACGGCTGGAGGCGTCCAAGCCGACAGGCAACATGGTTTCATATGATCGCACAAAGTTGAAGCAATGACACCTTGCTTGCGCTATTCCGCAAATTGGAACCCACCACAGGCCAACTAACGGTCTTTGCAGCATATGCAGGCTGCAGCCGTGAGTTAGGATATCGCTGGCGGAAAACCCGAGCATCGCCTTCGACTATGTGCCAAACGGCGCAACTCGCATGCAGGTCGAAGCCCTAGACACGGATGAAACCGTGTTCAAGCACTCCTTGCAGATCCATCCGGGCAGCTAGAATCTTTTCGGCTTGAATCCTGTAGTCGCAATCGCACGTCTATAGTACAGGGCT
Organism: uncultured Anderseniella sp.; assembly: GCA_964424975.1. Lineage (GTDB taxonomy): Bacteria > Pseudomonadota > Alphaproteobacteria > Rhizobiales > Aestuariivirgaceae > Anderseniella. The sequence goes on along the minus strand of CAYRLR010000296.1, from coordinate 3,109 downwards.
GCCAATTCTGCGATACGTGAAATCGTCGGCGGACGCACCAGCGGACTGGGCCTGCCCGGCAATCTTCAGCATGGTGGCGTGATGCGGCGACAAGGAACACGCCGGGTCCGTGGCTGACGCGTCACCTGTAATCGCCAGTGCCTGACACCGGCAGCCCCCGAAATCAGCCTCGCGCCGCTCACACGATCTGCACGGCTCCTGCATCCAGGCGGTACCGCGATAGGCTTCAAACGCCGGTGAACTGTCCCAGATGTCCGCCAGTGATTTTTGCTTCACATTGTCAAATTTCAGATGCGGAATTGTGTGCGCCGCATGACATGGCATCGCAGATCCATCCGGGGTTACCATGAAGGCATCCTGAGCCCAGCCTCCCATGCAGGGTTTCGGGAACTCCGCATAATAGTCCGGGGTCACGAAATCGATCAGCAGAATACCGCGCAGCCGTTCGCGGGCCTCCTCGACCAGGTCGACCTGGGCCATTACGTCGTCCCAGGCAGGCATCAACTGGGAGCGGTTGATCAGCGCCCAGCCATAATACTGGACATTGGCGATCTCCACCCGGTCTGCGTCCAGTTCGAGAGCAAGATCAATGAAATCCTGCACCTGGTGAATATTGTGCCGGTGGATCGGGGCGTTCAGGGTCAGCGGCAGCTTCGCGGCACGAACGGCACGTGCGGTCGCCAGCTTCTTTTCGTGCGCGCCCTTCATGTTGCCGATCAATTCGGTGATCTCGGGTGTCGCCCCCTGTACAGACAATTGCACGTGATCCAGCCCGGCATCCTTCAGGGCCGCAATTCGCCCAGGCTTTATATTCACGCCGGCCGTGATCAGGTTTGAGTAGAGCCCGCGCGATGACAGCGTCGATACAATCTCCTCAAGGTCGGTTCGCAGGGTCGGTTCACCGCCCGACAGATGCACCTGCAGAATACCGAGATCGGCGGCTTCATTGAACACCCTGGTCCAGTCCGCGGTTTCAAGTTCTGTATTTGCTTTCAAAAGCCTGGCAGGATTGGAACAGTACGGGCACTGCAGCGGGCAGCGATGGGTGAGTTCCGCGAGCATGCCGATGGGAGGTCCGGGAGCGCTCATGCGGTTACCAGCCTCCTGTCAGCCCATACCTGCAAAAATCCACTTACGTCGTCTCCAACCACATCTTCAGATGCATCATATTCAGCAGCAAGTGAGCAGACAATCTCGGTCACGGTTGCCTTTCCGTCGCATCTCTTGAGGATGTCGTAACTGACAGCGTCCGGCCACATGACTTTCTCCGGCGACAGCAGCGCCCATGCACCGCGTACCGGCTCAAACTGCAATCGCACGAACGCCGGCAAGCCCGGCCGGCTTGCACTGGTGATCATGACACGATGACGTTCGGCTGCGGCCATGGCGAGTTTCAGCTGACCTCCGGGATGAACGCACCGGGTGCTATGTTGCCGCCCGGTTCGACGTAGGCAAATTGCAGCGCATCCAGCATCGCCCACAGAATATCGCACTTGGTGATCAGTGCATTGACGCACGCCTGCTGCTTTTCCGCCGTATCGGCATGACGCTGCACATAGCTCAGTGCACATTCGGCATCGCGTGGTGCCTGATGCAGCCTGGGTTTGAAATAGGCCAGCGTGTCCTCGGTGATATAATCATATTTCGCCAGCATGGCGGGTACCCGTTCACTGATAACCTTTGGCGAAAACAGCTCCGTCAGCGACGACGCAACTGCTTCCAGAAAGCTGCGCTGCGATACCAGCGTCAGGTACTGGTTGACGGCAAACCGGGTCGCGGGAAGTGCTTTGGTCTCGGACATCACCATGGCTTCATCCAGACCAAGCCCCGTGGCCAGCGCGATCCAGCGCTTGATCCCGCCGATCTTGTCGTCCGTGCCATCGTGATCGATGATCCGTTCGCGCCATTCGATGCGAAATTCCGAATCCTCTGCACGCGACAGGATGATGGCATCCTTCTTGGGTATGGCCGCCTGATAACAATACCGGTTCAGCGCCCATGCCTGCATCTGTCCCTTTGTCAGGCTGCCGGCGGTCATCATTTTGTGGAACGGATGGTTTATGTGATACCGCGCATCGCCAACGTCGCGGAGTATCTCTTCCAGCCGCTGGCTCGAGACGGCATCTCCGGTGATGTTCCAGTCTTCACTCACAGTTCAACCTCCTGGCCGTCATGACCGACTTCCCATCCTGCCTCTGAAACAATCTTTCGCTCCGGCGAGTCCGGATCAAGTACCGGATTGGTGTTGTTGATATGAACGAAGATACGCCGCGCAATGTCGGTATCCCTCAGCGAGGCCACAGACCCGTCATCGCCGGACATGGCTATGTGTCCCATGCGGGCACCTGTCTTGGCCCCT
>CAYRLR010000296.1:0-740 GCA_964424975.1 uncultured Anderseniella sp. | reverse complement strand
CATTTCCGTGTCGGTGAAAACCGTACCGTCAAACAGCAGGCATCCCGCACCCGAGATGCGGTCGCGCAGTTCATCGGTAACGCGCGCACAGCCTGGAATATAGTGCGCGCAGTCGCCGGCACCCGCGCCAGGGGCAGCTATGCGGACGCCGATGGTGTCACCGTCGTCGGAACCGAAATTCACCGGATCGGAACTGTCTTCGAGAAACAGCGCAATCTTGCCGGGAACAGCATAGGTTTCAATTTCGATACCGAGAGGACCGTCGGGGCCTTCAAGCTGCGTTACGCCGCCCAGGGGCAATTCAATCCGCTTCACCAGCGTTTCATCGAGAACCCTGAAGATCGGATTGTTGGCCAGCGTCTCGAGAATCCTGGAGGACGCGTACAGGTTGAAGGCTTCCTTCTCGCGCAGCGTCAGAAGTCCGGCAATATGATCAACATCAGCATTGGTCAGCACAACTGCCTTGATGGGCGAATTGCGTAGCGGCCCGTTTGCGGCGGGCTGCAGTTCCGGTGTGCTGGATATCTGTTCGCGAATGTCGGGAGAGGCGTTGAACAACACCCAGTTTGAACCGTCCGCAGATGCAGCGATGCTGGACTGTGATCTCGGCGTCAGCCCGGATCGCCTTGACCTGACATCCCGGCTCAGTCTGTAATTGCAGTTCCACTGTGGGAAGCCGCCACCGGCAGCGGAACCAATGATCTTCAGCTTCACGACCACCTGCCAAAACAAACGCGCGA
>CAYRLR010000295.1:0-4313 GCA_964424975.1 uncultured Anderseniella sp. | reverse complement strand
CAAGGAACGCGCGTACCGACGGGGCAACATCCAGATTGTACTTGTCGAGAATGGCCAGTGCGTCAGCCCGCGTGGTCGGGTCAGCCACGGTCGGACCGGACGCCACCGTCGACGGGTCGTCACCGGGCACGTCGGATATCAGCAGTGACACCACTTTTGCCGGATAGGCGCTGGCTGCCAGCCTGCCGCCCTTGATCGCCGAGAGATGCTTGCGCAGGCAATTCATCTCGCCGATGGGTGCGCCACACGCCAGCAGTGCCTTGTTGACGGCCTGCTTTTCCGCCAGCGTGATGCCGGCAGCAGGTGCGCTCAGCAGTGCCGAACCGCCACCGGAGATCAGGCACAGCACCAGATCATCCGGAGCAAGGCCCTGCACCATGGCATGAATGCGCGCAGCCGCATCAAAGCCGGCCTGGTCCGGCACCGGGTGGGCTGCCTCGACAATTTCAATATGCTCGCAGGCACAGCCATGACCGTAACGCGTCAGCACCAGGCCTTCGAGCGGACCGCGCCAGTTGGCCTCAACCGCAGCGGCCATGGCGGCAGATGCCTTGCCCGCACCGACCACGATGGTCCGGCCTTTCGGGGGTGGCGGCAAATGCGCAGGCAGGCACAGCGCCGGTTGGGCCGCCGCAATCGCTGCTTCGCACAAGGCACCCAGCAAATCCATGTCCGGCATCAGGCAGCCTGGGCTTTTGCAACCGGCACTACCCGGCGACGACGCTGCGCCCACCAGATAAGGCCCAGCAGCAGCACGGCGGGAATGTAGAAAATTTCCTTTGGCATCCTGTCTGCCGGCATTTCGGCCCGCAGGATCTGTACCGGTTTGTCAGCATAAAAATCGAACATCTGCAGTCTTGTAAAGAACGGGGTGCCGGCTATTGGTTCTTCCAGCTTGGCTACATCACCTTCCGGCACGACAAGAAGGCCGGCCTGCTCCATGCGCTTGGTGCCGTCGCCCGGTGCACCAAGGTCTGCCATCAGTGTAGTCTGGACGGTCTTGTCGGCATGGTCGAAATCAGGACCTTGAATGACCAGGCGCATCAACCCGCCTTCAGGTTGTTTGGCGGCCAGTTCCACCGCTTCAATGCCGGTTTTCTCATCATATGGCGGCTGCACATAATCCAGCCAGAAACCCGGACGGAACAGGGTGAAGGCAATCAGCAGCAGAGCAACGGTCTCCCATATGCGGCTCTTCACCAGCCAGAATCCCTGTGTCGCGGCAGCAAACAGCATCATGGCGGCGGTGGCGACGATGGCGACGAAGATTGCCTTCAAGGGTCCCACATCGATCAGCAGCAACTCGGTGTTGAAGATGAACAGAAACGGCAGCAGGGCGGTGCGAATATCATAGGTAAAGCCCTGGATACCGGTCTTGATGGGATCCCCGCCGGAAATCGCTGCCGCCGCAAATGCGGCCAGCCCCACGGGCGGCGTATCATCCGCCAGAATACCGAAGTAAAATACGAACAGATGCACAGCAACCAGCGGAACGACAAGGCCGGATTGCGCGCCGACGGCAACGATCACCGGTGCCATCAGGGACGACACGACGATGTAGTTGGCGGTGGTCGGCAACCCCATGCCGAGGATCAGGCTCATGACGGCAACCAGCAGCAGCATGACGATGAGATTGCCGCCGGACAGGTATTCGATGAACTCGCCAATGACCTGGTGCAGACCGGTCAGCGACACGGTGCCGATAATGATACCGGCAACACCGGTTGCAACGGCAATGGCGATCATGTTGCGCGATCCCGCGATCATGCCGTCCCAGAAATCGACCAGGCCGTGCCTGATATCCTCGACCAGGTAGGGCGCGCCCCGGAAGGCGGACTTCAGTGCATGCTGGGTTACCACGACGAATGTCATGGCCATGGTGGCCCAGAATGCCGACAGCGCAGGCGACAGACGCTCCACCAGGATGCACCACAGCAGAATGACGATGGGCAGTATGAAGTGCAGTCCGGTCAGGGCAACCTCGCCGGGTTTCGGCAATACCAGCATAGGCGCGTTGGGATCGTCCACCTCGAGATCAGGGCGTTTGGCCGCGATACCGACAAGGATGATATAGGCGACCAGGAACAGCCCCGACCCTGCCCAGATGGTCATGCCGGGAAACGCTGTCTTGACCCAGCCAAGACCGTAATAAACCGCAACGGCCAGTGCCGACATGGCCAGGAAACCGAACAGCACGCCGATGAGTTTCTGAATCAGGGTGATATGCGATGGCGGCCGCTTGAGACCTTCCAGTCCAAGCTTCATGGCCTCGAGATGCACGATGTAGACCAGCGCAATATAGGAAATCGCTGCCGGCAGAACCGCGTTCATCATCAACTCCGGATAGGAGATGCCGACAAACTCGGTGATCAGGAACGCGGCGGCGCCCATCACAGGCGGTGTGAGCTGGCCATTGGTGGAAGAGGCAACCTCAACGGCACCGGCTTTTTCAGCTGAAAACCCGGTGCGCTTCATCAACGGGATGGTGAACGTGCCGGTTGTGACAACATTGGAAATCGATGATCCCGAATACAGCCCCGACATGGCAGATGCCACGACAGCGGCCTTGGCCGGTCCGCCGCGCATGTGGCCCAGAAGCCCGAAGGCAAGCTTGATGAAGTAGTTGCCGGCGCCAGCCTTTTCCAGCAGTGACCCGAACAACACGAACAGGAAGATGATCGAGGCAGACACCCCGAGGGCGACGCCAAACACACCTTCCGTCTGCATCCAGAAATGCCACAGCGCCTTGCTGAACGAGGCCCCCTTCCACTGGATTGAATCCGGCAGGTAAGAGCTGTGGCCAAAGAATACGTACGAGACAAACACGCTGGCAACGATCAGCAGGGGCAGCCCCAGCGCGCGGTAAACGGCGATTCCCAGCGATGCCAGCCCAAGGGTCGAGGCAATCAGGTCGGCGGTTGTCGGCAAGCCGGCCCGGTTTGCAATATCATCCTTGAACACCAGCAGGTAAAGGCAGGAGGATGCACCGACAATGGCCAGAATCCAGTCATACCAGGGGATGGTGAAACGTGCGGAGCCCTTGACCAGCGGGAACGAGAAACTGGCCAGCGCTATGGCGAAAGCCAGATGCACGATGCGTGACTGACCTTCATTGAACACCGCATTGACGCCGGTGAGCTGGGTCAGCCAGAACGGCACGCCGGAGGCGATGTAAAGCTGAAAACACGCCCAGACAAACGCCAGCAGTGCAACGAAGAAACCCAGGGACCCGGTGAGGCTGCGCCCTCCGGTATCCGACGCCGCCGCGATATCGGTAGCCGATTCGGCAACCTTTGTGTCCGTTGTACTCATGTCGAAATCCCCTCATTCCCCTTGGTATGCGCCATTGATTGCGCACATGCCCCGGCTTGATCACCGGATTTAGAAATTCATAAACAAATAAATAAACAAATCGGAAAATGGCTGCGGGGAAACCAGTCCCCGCAGCGCGTCAATGCGAAAGTCGAAGCGGACTACATCCAGCCGCGTTCCTTGTAGTATTTCACGGCACCGTCATGCAGCGGAGCGGACAGACCATCCTTGATCATCTCTTCTTCCTTCAGGTGAGCGAAGGCAGGATGCAGCTTCTTGAAGTCGTCGAAGTTGTCAAACACTGCCTTGACCAGCGTGTAGACCACATCGTCCGGCACATCTGCGGATGAAATGAAGGTGGCGCCGACACCGAAGGTCGGGGTGTCGTCGGGGTTACCCTTGTACAGGCCGCCCGGCACGCTGGCCTTGCGATAGAACGGATTGTCGGCAACCAGCTTGTCGATGGCAGGACCGTCAACCGGGATCATTTCGATGTCGCAGGTCGTGGCAGCTTCGGTGATGGCGGCAGCCGGATGGCCGACCGTATACATCATCACGTCGATCTTGCCGTCACACAGGGCCTGCGCCATTTCCGAGCCTTTCAGCTCGGCAGCCAGGGCAAGGTCACTCATCGTGATGCCCGACGCTGCCATGACAACTTCCATGGTGGCGCGCTGGCCGGACCCTGGATTGCCGACATTGACGCGCTTGCCCTTGATGTCTGCGAATGTCTTGACACCGCCGCCGGCCTTGCCGATCAGCGTGAACGGCTCAGGATGGACAGAAAACACTGCCCGCAGTTTGTCGAACTTGCCGGCATCTGCGAACTTCGAGGTGCCGTTATAGGCGTGGTACTGCCAGTCGGACTGGGCAACACCAAACTCAAGCTCGCCTGCGCGAACAGTGTTGATGTTGTAGACTGAACCACCGGTGGACTCGACCGAGCACCGGATGCCGTGTTCCTTGCGGGTCTTGTTCATCAAACGGCAAATGGCGCCGCC
>CAYRLR010000294.1:0-4317 GCA_964424975.1 uncultured Anderseniella sp. | reverse complement strand
CGGCACCATCAGGCCGCGAAAGTTGACCGATGAATTGTCAACATCAAGACCGGTCTCCTTGAGTGTCGGCACGTCCTTGATGAACTCGTTGCGCTCCAGGTCGGCAACCGCGAGTATCTTGACGTTGCCGGCTTCGCGCGCCCGGAAGGCATCCGACAGATTGTTGATACCGGCCAGTACTTCACCGCCGATCACCGCCTTCATGGCGGCAGCGCCACCGCCTTTTGTCGGCACGTAGGCAAGCTTGCAGTCACAGGCTTTTTCGATCTGCAGCGCGGCAATGTGATGGCCCACGAACAGGCCGGCGCCGGACGTCGTGGTCTTGCCGGGGTTGGCCTGTGCATACTCGACCAGGTCCTGCATGGTATTGAACTTGCTGTCCTTGCCGACAACAACCACGGCAGGGTCGGACCCCCAGTTGGCAATCGGTTCAAACGACTCTGCGGAATATTTCACGCCGCCCTTGATGGACTGCGCGATGAAGTGCGGGATATTGTAGGCCGACATGGTGTAGCCGTCTGCTTCGGCTTCGGTCGCAAACCAGTTCCAGCCCTTGCGGCCACCGGCGCCGGGCTTGTTCAGAATATAGATCGGCTGGCCGAGAATATCCTCATTGCCGGCCACCATGGTGACAATGCGCGCCTGAAAGTCGGTTGCCCCGCCGGCACCGTAGGATACAGCCACGCCGATGGGACGGTCGGGATAGTCACCGGCAAGGCTTGCGGTTGCAGCAACCGCCAGGGTGGCGGCTGCCAGAACGGCAGTTTTGAAAAGTTTCTTCATGTTGTCTTCCTCCCAGAAGTTATTTTGGTTGGTGCAATTGATCTGGTTCTGGCCCGGATCAAAACAGGATTCCCCTTGGTGTGTGGACCTGCAGGACCACGGCGAAAAGGGCATAGATGACGGCCATGAATGCGACCGACACAAGTATCCGCTTTATCCAGTCTCTGGCACTGGACCATGAAGCGGGGTCATAAAAACTGTAAATGGCGAAAAAGGCGGACACGGATCCCAGGTAAAACCCGAGATGCTTGGCACCGAAAAACACATAGAGCAGCATCACTGCCAGCCCCGGTGCCAGGTTCTTCACGGTTGCAACGGGGATGCCACGGCCAATCTTTGACATGCCGGTGACCGCCCGGATCAGGTTCCATGTGGCCAGCGCGATGAACACCACGGAAATGACGCGCGGGAACAGGAAGGACTGGGCAGGTTGCTCGGTGAAACTCAGCCAGGTGACAACGGAGGCAAGCACGAAGATGGCAAGTCCGGGCACGATGTGCTGCAGGCGGTTCGAAGTCATTTCGCGTCCCTCCTGGCCGGCTCCGCAGACGGCGGATCGTCGCGCGCCAGCATGTTGTTCCAGAACGAGTAGGCAATCGACGATACCACCAGCGTGATCAGGATGATGTTCAGCGTGCCGGTGAAGAAGTAGACCCAGGGGCCATCCTGCGCTGCTGCCAGTGTCATGCCCTGGGTGAAATTGTCTCCGGCTATCGGGCCGAGGATGAGCCCCAGCACCAGTGGTGCGGCGGAGAAACCGAATTTTTCCAGGATGAACATGCCGATGCCCAGCGCCAGCATGATGTGCACGTCGCCCACCGACTGGCCGACGGAATAGGATCCGAACACCGCCAGCACCAGTACACCGGCTGCCATGATGGGGGCCGGCGCACGGGCAATTTTCGCAGCCCAGCCGGCAATCATGATGCCGAAGACCACCATCAGGACCTGGCCGATCAGCATGGAGTTGATGAACGTCCACACCACGTCAGGGTGTTTTACGAAAATGTCGGAGCCGGGAAAGATTTCCTTGATGAGCAACCCGCCCAGCAGCACTGCGGCCGTCGGGCTGCCGGGAATTGAAAGCGTCAGCAACGGCACCAGAGATGGCCCCACCATGGCGTTGTTGGCGGCTTCGGCAGCCACCACGCCCTCCGGGTGACCGGTGCCGAACTTGGCCCGCTGCGGCGACATCTTGCGCGACTGGTCATAGGCCACCAGACCGGCAATCTGCCCGCCGACGCCGGGAATAAGTCCAATAATGGCGCCGACCACCGTGCCGATGGACAAGGCCCGCCAGTACCTGGTGAGTTCGCGCATCGAATCGGCCAGCTTCTGCCTGGGCACCTCGAGCGCCTCGACAAGCGCGTTGACGCGCCCCTTTGCCATCATGTCCAGCACCTGTGGAATGGCGAACAGACCGATCAGGGCAGGAATGATGCCAATGCCGCCGCTGAGTGCGTCGACAAAGATAAACCGTTCGGTTCCCTGGATCTCATCATAGCCGATGGTCGACAGCCACAGCCCGATACAGCCGGACAGCAGGCCCTTGACGAAAGACTTCGAGTCCAGTGAACCGATGACCGTGACGCCGAGAATGGCGATCCAGAAAACGTGTGGCGTCTGGATTTTCAACACCCATTGCGCCAGCACCGGAGTCAGGAAGATCAGCAGCAGGATACCGATGATGCCCCCGACGCCTGACGACAGGAATGACAGGTGCAGCGCCCTGGCGCCTTCGCCGCGCCTGGCCATTTCATGGCCGTCGAGCGCGGTGGCAATATTGGCCGGTGCGCCCGGTATTTTCAGCAGGATTGCGCTGACTGCACCGCCTGCGACGGTTGAAGTATAGGCAGCGCCAAGCAGCACCAGGCCATGGGTTGCCGACATGTGGAAGGTGAACGGGATCAGCAGGGCCACGGCCATTGTAGGCGACAGCCCCGGCGTCGCGCCCAGGATCAGGCCACCTATGGTGCCGCCCAGCAGCAGCATGAAGGCCCATGGTTCAAACACGCCGCCAAAATGGTTCAGGAACTCCATTGGTCCTGTTTCTTCCCTGTAAATTCGGTTTCAGTGCAACACTCTGGAGTCGATCAGGTTTATGATTTTTGGTAAGTTTAACCAAAAATCATCCTGATCTAGTAACCGGTTGCCGGTTGTCTCCGGCTTGTCCTGATTTCAAACGCTAGTCGATGAAAACAAAAATGCAAACGTTTTCATTTTCTGGTAGTACTCGCCCCATGAGGTATTCGAGGTCCAGAAAAGGCGCCCCCGGTATTGTCGAGGTTGCGGCCCGGGCCGGGGTTTCGATCGCCACCGTTTCGCGCACTTTCAGCCAACCCGATATGGTTCGTGCCCCGACACGGATGCGCATTGAAAAAGCTGCTGACGAGTTGGGTTATATCCGCAATCGCGCCGCCGGCGCCTTGCACAACCGGGTCTCGGGAACCCTCGGCCTGGTTGTGCCGACCATCGACAATGCCATTTTTGCCGAGTTGATCGAGGCTTTCTCCGCCCGGCTGCGCGACTTTGACCGCACCATGCTGATTGCAGCGCACGGCTATGATCTCGATCTGGAAGTCGCCATTGTCCGCTCTTTGCTGGAACGGCGCATCGATGGTATTGCCCTGGTCGGCTTCGACCATGCCGCAGTGTCCATGAACATGCTGCAGCAGCGCGATGTGCCGGTCATATCGGTGTGGAATTTCCGCGAGAGTACCGACATTCCCTGTGTTGGGGCAGACAATGCCGCCGCCGCCCGCACGGTTGTCCGGCATGTGCTGGATCTGGGGCATCGCGATATTGCGCTGTTGTTTCCCGATGTCAGTTCAAATGACCGGGCACGCGACAGGATGAACGGCGTTTTGCAGGAATTGCGCCTGGCGGATGTGACGACCGCACCGGACCGGCTGATTTCGTGTCCCTACGATATCGGCGAGGCAAAGCGGCTGGTGCGCGAACTGGTGTCCGGTGCCAGGCGCCCCACCGCAATTGTGTGTGGCAATGACATCATCGCCCATGGCGCGTTCTATGCCTGTTATGCGGAAGGCGTTCGCATTCCCGACGATATTTCAATTGTCGGCATTGGTGATTTTCGCGGCTCCGCCCATCTGGAACCGGGCCTGACCACGATACGACTGCCGGCGCGCAGAATTGGAAACATTGCCGCCGACAGCCTGGTACAGATGAGTGATACCGGGTTGCTGCCGAACCCGTTTAACCAGCAGGTTGAAGTAGAGCTCAAGGATCGCGGTTCAGCCGTGAGGCTGCAATGATCGCCCGCGCTTCACCATCTGCACCTGTGGCAATGATGATAAGAGGGTGCAAAACAGACGCTGATGGAATACCAATGCCCGGGTACAGAACTTCCGATGTCAACAGAACCGTCATTCGCCCATGAAATCGCCTTCCATCACAATTGTGACGCCTACATATAACAGGTGCCAGGCACTGGCGCGGGCGATCGACAGCGTGCGCGCCCAGACAGTGAGTGATTATGAGCATGTCATTGTCGATGATGGCTCAACTGACAAT
>CAYRLR010000293.1:0-4328 GCA_964424975.1 uncultured Anderseniella sp. | reverse complement strand
TTCTCGACGATGAAATGTCGGTCAGCCAGCTTCAGCAGGTCTTTCAGGTTCTTGTCGACCAGCAGGATGGACAGGCCGCTTTTGCGGATATCGGCCAGCGCGGACCAGATTTTCTCGCGGATCAGCGGCGCCAGGCCTTCGGTGGCTTCGTCGAGAACGAGCAGGCGCGGATTGGTCATCAGGGCGCGGCCGATCGCCAGCATCTGTTGTTCGCCGCCGGACAGAAGATTGCCCATTGATGTCGCCCGCCGCTCCAGCTCGGGGAACATCGCGTAAACCTTTTCAATGGTCCATGGCTCGTCGAACTTCTGATGGTTGGATGCGGTCGCCACGAGGTTTTCGCGAACCGACAGGTTGGGGAATATCTGCCGGCCTTCAGGCACCAGTCCGATGCCCAGGTTTGCCGTCTTGAACGAGGCAAGCCTTGACACTTCGCGACCGTCAAATTCGATTGAACCGGATGATGGCGGCACGATGCCGATGATCGAATTGACGGTCGTGGTCTTGCCCATGCCATTGCGGCCCATCAGGGTGACAACCTCGCCGGACTTGATATCGAATGTCATGCCGAACAGCGCCTGGCTGGTGCCGTAAAAAGTCTCCAGGCCGGTAATTTTCAACATGGCTTCAGGTCTCCCCGAGATAGGCGCTGCGCACATCGGCATTGCCGCGGATGGCGTCAGGCTTGCCGGTGGCGATGACACGCCCGTAAACCAGCACGGAAATGCGATCCGCCAATGCGAACACGGCGTCCATGTCGTGTTCAACCAGCAGAATGGTTTTCTCGCCCTTCAGGCTCCGCAGTATGTCCACCATGGCGGCACTTTCCTCCACCCCCATGCCGGCCATCGGCTCATCGAGCAGCAGGAAGCGCGGATTGGTCGCCAGCGCCATGGCAATCTCCAGCTGGCGGCGTTCACCATGCGACAGCGCCGATGCAATCGAGCCTGCGCGGTTTGCCAGGCCGACTTTTTCAAGCACCTCAAGTGCCGGTTTGCGAAGTTGCAGCTCGGTCGTGGCCGGTTTCCAGAACCGGAATGAATGGCCGTCATGGGCCTGCACGGCAAGCGCCACATTGTCGATGACGCTGAGGCCCATGAAAACCGATGTAATCTGGAAGGACCGCGCCATCCCGATATGCGAGCGGCGATGGGTTGGCAGGGTTGTAATGTCCTTGCCGTCAAACACCACGTGACCGGCATCGGGTGTCAGGTCACCGGACAATTGCGCGATCAGCGTTGTCTTGCCGGCACCATTGGGCCCGATGATCGCATGCAGTTCGCCTGCTTCAATGCCCAGGGTCACGCCGTCTGTCGCAATCACGCCGCCAAAGGATTTTCGCAAACCCTGAATATCGAGCATGGCTTCAGTCATGCTTCCAGCCCCGCTGGATCAGGCCGTTCAACCCGCCCTTGATAAACAGCACGCTCAGCACAAGCAGCACCCCGAAAGGTAGCGCCCAATAGGTGGTGAAGCTGGATAACAGTTCTTCGATGAAGACAAATGTTACCGCCCCGAATACCGGTCCGAACAGCGATCCCGCGCCGCCCAGGATCACCATGAACATCAACTCGCCCGAGCGGGACCAGTTCATCATGTCAGGCGAGATGAATGTGGTGAAATTGCCCAGCAATGCGCCGGCCAGACCGCACATGCCACCTGCGATGACATAAGCCGTCAGTTTGTAGATGTAGGTGTTGTAGCCGAGCGCCTTCATGCGGGTTTCATTGGAGTGACAACCGCGCACCACCATGCCGAAGCGTGAATTCACGATCCGGTAGACGGCGTAGATCGAGCCGACCAGACACGCATAGGTCAGCAGAAACAGCACCAGCTTGTTCTCGATATCGATGATGTCGAACACGGACCGGGAATAGATGGTCAGCCCGTCATCACCGCCATACTCTTCCAGCGACAGGAAGAAATAATACCCCATCTGCGCAAATGCCATGGTGATCATGATGAAATAGACCCCCTTGGTGCGCAGCGAGATTGCGCCGGTGACCAGTGCAAACACCGCGCTGGCGAAGATGGCCAGCGGGAAATGCAGCCATGCCGAGCCATATCCGTGATAGGCCGATATGCCCACGCAATAAGCGCCGATGCCGATGAACGCAGCATGCCCGAACGAGATCATGCCGCCAAAACCGAGTATCAGATTCAAGCTGACGGCCGCTATGGCCAGGCACAGGATACGCGTGATGAAATCCAGCGAAACCAGTTGCAGGCGTACACCGAGAAAGTGCGCTGTCAGCGGCACCAGCAGCAACACCGCCATGAAGACGATGGTGATGATGCGGGCGCTTGCCGATCCGAAGAACTGCGGGCCCTGCAAGTGATCGGTGAGTTGAGCCGACGTGGTATCAGTCATCTAACGCACCTTCGGTGGGAACAGGCCCTGCGGACGAAACGCCAGCACAGCAGCCATGATGATGTAAATCAGCATTGAGGAGATCGCCGGGCCCGCGGTTTCTGCGGCATTGACGGGGATGAACAGTTTCAGGATATCGTCCAGGAACGAACGGCCCAGCGTATCGATCAGGCCAATCATCAAGGCGCTGATAAAAGCGCCTTTCATGGAGCCGATGCCGCCGACAATGATCACCACGAACGCGGTGATGATGATGTCATTGCCCATGCCGATGGTTGCTTCGGTGATCGGTGCGATCAGCATGCCGGCAATACCTGCCAGCGCAGCGCCCAGGGCGAATACCGCGGTAAACAGTGTCTTGATGTCGATGCCCAGCGCCGACACCATTGTCCGGTTGGAGGCTCCTGCCCGGATCAGCATGCCAAGGCGCGTGCGTCCGATCAGCCAGTAAAGCCCGAACGCCACCAGCAGGCCGGTGCCGATAATCACCAGGCGGAACGTCGGAAAAATGATTCCCGGCAGTATCTCGACCTGACCCCGCAGGTAATCAGGCAGCGGGATGGCGATGCCTTCCGGGCCCCAGATCAGGTGCACCAGTGTATCGGCAATCAGAATGAAGCCGAAGGTTGCCAGCACATGATCAAGGTGATCGCGCTGATACAGGTGGCGAACCACCCCCATCTCCAGCGCCAGCCCGACCAGGGCGGTCAACGGAATCGCCAGTAGCGCGGCCCAGACGAAGGACCCGGTCCAGAAGGTCAGCGTGGCGCAGAAGAATGCACCCACCATGTACAGTGAGCCGTGCGCCAGATTGACAAAATCCATGATGCCGAAAACCAGCGTCAGGCCGGCCGCCAGCAAGAACAGCAGGACGCCGAGCTGCAGCCCGTTCAGGAACTGAATCAAAAATAGTGTACTCATTGCCCCAACATACCCAGCCCGTATTTCAAACCGACAATTCCCCTGAACCTGCAGCAACACGGGTTCGCATGAACATCTGAAGGTGTCCCGGAATTGCAGGGATCGTCAGGTTTGTGATTTTCTGATTGTTACAACCAAAAACCATCCTGATCCAGATGCAATACCCTTGAACCATGACAATGGGGAGAAACCCGGTGTTCTCCCCTTGTCAATGATTGCAGCGAGCCGTCTCGGCTTATTTCGCCAATGGGCACTCGCCGACATATGGATCAACATGGTTTTCATAAACCGTCTTGACCACTTTGGTCGTCCAGTTCCCATCAGCATCGGCAACCACTTCACGCAGATAGAAATTCTGTATCGGCATGTGGTTCTTGCCGTACGTGTACTTGCCGCGCACCGATGCATAATCGGCCTTCTCCATGGCGGCGCGCAGGTCGTCGGTTTTGCTCATGTCACCACCGACAGCTTCCACACCCGATGCAATCAGGTTGATGGTGTCATAGGCTTGTGCTGCATAGAACGACGGGTAGCGCTTGTACTTTTTACGGAAGTCGGCAACGAATTTCTTGTTAGCCGCGTTATCCAGTGTCGGATCCCATTGCTGGGTCAGACGTGAGCCAAGCACACCTTCCAGCTTGCCGGCCTGCAGCTTGGGCAGTGAAATGGCGTCCACGGTAAACACGGAATACAGATCCAGAACACCCTTCAGTCCAGCCTGCTGGTACTGCTTGATGAACGCGCCGCCTGCCTTGCCCGGATAGAAAACGAAAATGGCTTCCGCGCCCGATGCCTTGGCTTTTGCGAGTTCAGCAGAAAAATCGAGCTGGCTTGGCCATTTGGTCAGGTCCTTGCCCTTGATCTCGCCCTTGAACGTGCGTTCCACGCCGGTCATCATGTTCTTGCCGGCGGCATAAGTGGGGCCCAGCAGATACAGCGACTTGACGCCCTGCTGATTGAGCACTTCACCCATTGCCATCGGCGTCTGATCGTTCTGCCAAGAGGTCGAGAAGAAGTTTTTATTGCACAGCTTGCC
>CAYRLR010000292.1:0-4335 GCA_964424975.1 uncultured Anderseniella sp. | reverse complement strand
TCCGCTAGCATGATGCGTGATGCTAGCACTTTTACGGCGAAAACATCATGCAACAGGCAAGGTTGTGCACAGGCTGGATATCAGGGCCTGTTGATCATGTTGAGCAGTGCCATGCCGAAGATCATCGCGGCAATGAATATCAGCACCGGCAAACCACCCACCAGCATACCGGCCAGGGCCGGTCCCGGGCACAGGCCCACCAGGCCCCAGCCAAGACCGAATATGGCAGCTCCACCGATCAGCCTGGCGTCAATGAAGCTGGATGCAGCGCCGGGCATGTCACCGCCGAAAACCGGGGCTTGCCTGGTGCCGGCGAGCAACCATGCCGCGGCCATGACAACCACCGCACCGCCCATCACGAAGGCAAGCGTCGGGTCCCAGGCACCGCCGAACAGATCCAGGAAACCGAGCACGCGGGCCGGGTTGATCATGTCGGAGACCACCATGCCGAGACCAAATATCAGGCCGGCCAGAAGAGCGATTAACTTGCGCATGTGATGAGCTCCTTTAAGGCAGCTATCAGGTGGCGGGAAACGGTGACAACGGCAATCGCGACGGCCATGAAGGTGGCCGTTGCCAGTATGGACCGTTTCGACAGGCGCGACATGCCGCACACGCCGTGGCCGCTGGTGCAGCCGGACCCCAGACGAGAGCCGATGCCGACCAGGACGCCACCGGCGATCAGCAGGGGGACGGACGTGGTGATGTGGATGGCGGGCGGTGATACGATCAGGGCGTAAATGGCAGGTGCTGCCACCAGGCCCACAATGAACAACAGGTTTTCGCTCCAGGCTGCGGGAAGTTTCAAGGCGATCAGCGATCCGGTGATGCCGCTGATGCCCGCAATGCGGCCATTGGCCAGTAACAGCAGTGCAGCCGACAGGCCGATCAGGATGCCGCCTGCCAGTCCGAACATGGCGGTTGTGAGGTCAAAGTTCATGTACGTGCACTCTCCTGCAAGATGTGATTAGTTTGGCGGCACATGTGGGAAGACCCGCTTGCCGGGTCAATGCGACATATCAAGCAGCCCCGCAACACGGTGTGCCTGCATGGTGCGGGTTATTGAACAATAATGGTCTTGTACTGCTTGTCGGCACCCGACAGCTTGTCGAGCATCAGCTGGACCCTGCCGAAGAACACCTGCTTGCCCGGATAGCCGACCACACGGTCGATCTCGCGGCCGTTTTCCATAAGTACAAACGTCGGTGTGCCAACGACACCACCAATGTGCTTCAGGTCCTTGGGGCGAGGGGTTGCGACATCCAGCACGCGCAAGGGCGCAACCCGGCCCTCCGGCCCGGCATTGTAGGCTTGCACACCAATCTCGGCATGCCACTTGGCACACCACGGACAGCCCTTGCGATCAAACATCACCAGGCTGGCCGCGTTGGCGGAGAGCGACATCAGGCACACGAAGAGTGCGGCAGTCAGTGTTCTTGAGATTACGTGCATGGGGCGTGTATAGCCGATCCGCGAGTTATGCGCATTCAAAGTTTCGTCATCATGGTCGCCTTAACTGACTAACGTCGCAGGTGCGCCTTGTAGGCGATCACGCGCTGCCAGGATCTGTACAGCTGTTTGAAGTTCAACCGGCCTTCCCTGACGCCGCGGGCTATGGCGCGAACGGCGAAGTCAGGGTTTGTCGGAGCCTGTGACAGCACGTTTCCGATCAGCACCATGTCATTGCCTGCGGCCAGGGCCATGATGATGGATTCGTCCAGCTTGCGCCTTGAACTGATAGCACGCATCTGCAGGTCGTCGGTGATGACCACCCCGTCATATCCGAGTTCGTCGCGCAGCATGGTCTTGATGGCGATTGGCGACAGCGAGGCGGGCAGGTGTTCGCCATTGCCCCAGTCATGGTGGTAAATGTGCGAGGTCATCACCATGCCGGAATAGCCCTTGGCGAACAGGCGGCGGTACGGCTCGATCTCGATCCGCTTCCAGTGTTTGGTCACGTCGACAAAGTGCCGGTGGCTGTCCCTGGTTGATGATCCGTGGCCCGGCCAGTGCTTCAGCGCCGTGCCGATGCCGGCTGCATCATGGGCGGCGACGAAGCTTTGCGCATACCGTGCGACATAAAGCGGGTGCGTGCCGAACGAACGGTAGTTGCGCGCAATCACCGGGTTGTTGAGGTTCAGGCGCAGGTCCACCACGGGCCCGAAATTGGTATTGAAGCCTGCCCTGACCAGTTCGCTGGCCATGCCGTCATAGCGCTTGCGGGCCTGGGCAACCGAGTTGCGCTGCTGCATGCGGCGGTGGCCCGGCGTATAACTGAAGCCCTTGCGGCGGTTCAACCGTTCAACTGCACCGCCTTCCTCATCGACAGCAATGATCGGGGTGTAGCGGGCAGCGGCAGTGCTGAAAGCCCGGGTAAGGGCGGCGACCTGTTTCGGATTCAGGATATTCTTCTGATACAGGATCACCCCGCCAAGCAGGCTCTGCTCGAGTGCCTTGCGCACTGTGCGAACGCGCGGATCACCGGCTGTCTGGCCGGCAAACCCCTTGATCACCAACTGGCCGTACATCTCGAGCAGGCCCTGTTGCCGGGCGCGCGGGCGCGCATCACAAGGTGGTGCTGCCAGATACATGGCAACGCAAAAGGTGGCCAGTAGTGTAATTGGTTTCAATGACATGAGCCGTGACTGTCGCAGTGATAACCCTTTATCGGCAGCTACCGGGAAAATGGCAAGCCCGCGGTTTCATCGCTTGACGTTTTCAGGCTGCCGGATCAAACATCTGGTCATGAGATTATATCACCCATCCGCGTTTGACTTCACCACCACCGTGCCAAGTTACTGGGAGGCATCGGCAGATCCATTGGGCAGGCCGACACACTCACTGGACGGCACGCGCACGGCCGATGTTGTCGTCATCGGCGGCGGTTATGCGGGGCTGCATGCCGCCCTGCAACTGACACAGGCGCACGGACTAGATGTGTGTGTACTTGAAGCCGGGGACATTGGCTGGGGCGCGTCGGGACGCAATGGCGGGTTTTGTTGTCCCGGTTCCACCAAGCTTTCCCATAGCCAGTTGACTGCGCGTTTCGGACTAGAGGAAACCAGGCGGTTTCACACCGCCCAGCGCGATGCCGTCGGTTTTGTGGGTGAGTTCCTGAAAACCCATGGCATTGATGCAGACCGTAGCGGCGATGGCGAACTGCAGGTGGCACACAAGCCGTCCCGGATCGAGGTGTTGAAACACGAACAGGCCTTCATGCGTGACACCTTCGGCACCGCGTCCACGTTCCTGACCCGGCAGGACCTGGCCGACCGCGGCAATGATAGTGCTGTGTTCCAGGCCGGACTGCTCAGTGACACCACGTTCGGACTGCATCCGCTGAAATATGTGCGCGGGCTGGCACGCGCGGCAATCGATGCCGGCGTGACGGTGTTTTCCAACTCTGAAGTGACCGGCTGGGAGCAGAATGCCGGCGCACACACGCTGAAGACGCGCAATGGACAGGTAACCGCGAAAACCGTGCTCGTGGCCACCAATGGCTACACCGATGAAACACTGCCCGCTGCGCTGGGCGGCAGGTTGCTGCCGGCATTGACGCGGATTATCGTGACGCGCCCGATCAGCGACAATGAACTGAAGGCACAAGGCTGGACGCGCAGCGATCCGTCCTATGATACGCGCAACCTGCTGCACTATTTCAGGCTGCTGCCCGACAACCGGTTCATGTTTGGCGGTCGCGGTGGTACGGATGCCTCTCCACAGGGCATGAAGGCAATCGTGCAATCCCTGCGCGCCAGCTTTGACAGCATTTTTCCCCGTCTTGCGCACGTGGAGACGGACTATTCCTGGGGTGGCCTGGTGTGTCTGACCTCTTCCAGGACGCCGTTTGCCGGGCCGATTGACGGCATGAGCAATGTCTGGGGTGCATTCGGCTGGCACGGCAACGGCGTGGCCATGGCCAGCTATGCGGCCAACCGGCTGGCAGACGTCATCGCCGGCACAAAACGCCATGACGAGGCGCTGCCTGCCATATTGAGAACATTGCCGGGGCGTTTTGTGCTGCCGTCCTTGCGGGTCCAGTATCTCAAGGCGGCCTATCTGGGCTATGGTGCAGCAGACAACTGGCGTTAGTTTTTTGTGATTGAAGGGTGTTGATGATGGCTGACAAGACTGTAGCGGACAAAATGTGGTCGCTGGATTTCGATGACCTGCCTGAGGAAGTCGATGCCCTGACATTTCCGCATGGCGATTATATTCGAGGCAAGAAACTCAAGAAGTCGGCCTACGAAGACCGCCTCGAGGCGCTGCAGATCGAACTGGTCAAGCTGCAACGCTGGGTGCGTGAAAACAACGAGCGCATCGTAATGGTGTTCG
>CAYRLR010000291.1:0-4337 GCA_964424975.1 uncultured Anderseniella sp. | reverse complement strand
GTAAATATCCGCACGTCGGGGTGGTTGGCCGACAAGGCCTTGATGCCTTCGGGTGCAGACAGCAGGCACATGAAACGAATGTCTTTTGCGCCAGCCTGCTTGAGGCGGTCTATGGCTGCTGACACAGAATTGCCGGTTGCCAGCATCGGATCGACCAGGATAACAGGGCGGCTCTCGATTTCATCCGGCAGCTTGAGGTAGTATTCAACCGCTTTAAGCGTCTTTGGATCGCGATACAGCCCGATGTGGCCAACGCGTGCGGATGGCACCAGATCCATCATGCCCGACAGCAGGCCGTTGCCGGCGCGCAGAATGGAGACAAGGCACAGTTTCTTGCCAGCCAGAAACGGCGCTTCCATTGCCTCAATGGGGGTCTCGATGGTTCTTGTGGTCAACGGCAGGTCGCGCAACACCTCGTAGGCCAGCAACAGCGATATCTCGTTCAGCAGTTTGCGGAACACCGCAGATGGTGTCTCCTTGTCCCGCATCAAGGACAGCTTGTGCAGCACCAGGGGGTGGTCGATCACGGTAACCGATGACGTCATGATTGGAACCTTTCCGAAGTTTTGCATGGACCTTAGATGACTGGGGCTGTGGATACGCACTCAATTCGGTTTGAGCAAGTGGCGGGTGTGGATAACGACAGAAAAATTTACCAATTGATAAATATTTCGAACTTGCATAACCTCACGACAACTGCCTGACACGTCGGGCCGGAACGACAGGCAGCAGCTACTGGCCAGGGAGGTAAGTCCATTGAACGGCAAACAGCATGAAGGCGGTGTTGTTGCAGGACGATTGACGCCATCAGATATCGAGGCGAATTTTCAGGACCTGCATCCGGCACTCAGCACGCACGAAGCGGTGGTTGCCGCTGACAGATGCTACTTCTGCCATGATGCGCCGTGCGTGACCGCATGTCCGACGTCGATCGATATTCCGTTGTTCATCAGGCAGATATCGACCGGCAATCCGACGGGATCGGCACAAACCATCTTTGACCAGAACATACTCGGCGGCATGTGTGCCAGGGTTTGCCCGACCGAAACCTTGTGCGAACAGGTTTGTGTCCGTGAAGTGGCTGAGGGCAAACCCGTCCAGATTGGCCTGCTGCAAAGATATGCAACAGATCATGCAATGGACAGCGGGACTGAATTCTTCCAGCGTGCGCCGGCTTCGGGAAACAAGGTTGCCGTGATCGGGGCTGGACCTGCCGGACTGGCATGTGCGCATCGCCTTGCAATGCACGGGCACGATGTGGAGATTTTCGAGGGCAGGCAAAAGCCCGGGGGCCTGAACGAGTTTGGCATTGCGGCCTACAAGACGGTGGATGATTTTGCCCGGCGCGAGGTCGAGTTTGTGCTGTCCATCGGCGGTATAAAGATTCACTACGGACAAAAACTCGGACACGACGTGTCACTGCAGCAACTGCAATCGGATTATGACGCTGTCTTCCTTGGCCTCGGACTGGCGGATGTCAATGCGCTGAAGATGGACAATGCAGCAATTGAAGGTGTTGTTGATGCAGTCGATTTCATTGCGCGATTGCGCCAGTCTCCGGACAAGACAGACATTGGCGTCGGCAGACGAATTGTGGTGATTGGCGGCGGCATGACCGCGATTGATGCCGCGGTACAAGCCAAACTGCTCGGTGCCGAAGACGTCACGATCTGCTATCGCCGCGGCAAGGACCAGATGAATGCGTCGGTGTTCGAGCAGGACCTTGCTACATCGCGCGGCGTCATGATCCGCCACTGGCTGCAACCGGAAAAAGTCAACATTGCCGACGGAAAGCTGCAATCGGTCACCCTGCAATACACATCGCAGGATGGCGGCAAGCTGACCGGTACCGGAGAGTTGATGACCATCGAGGCTGACCAGGTCCTGGTTGCCATCGGGCAGAAGTTTCAAGCGTCAGATCTGGCCTTGCCGATCGAGCTTGATGGCGGACGCATTGCGACGGATGCCGACGGGTGCACGTCTGCCGACAAAGTCTGGGCGGGGGGTGACTGCACCAACAATGGTGACGATCTGACGGTAACAGCAGTTGCCCAGGGTCGAAACGCAGCAGAAGCGATCAACCGCGCACTCGGGCAATAGCGCGACTTCGCACAGGCGCGTCAAAGGAGATTATCATGGCTGATATCAGAAGCACTTTCGCGGGCATCAAATCGCCAAATCCATTCTGGCTGGCATCGGCGCCGCCCACTGACAAGGCTTATAACGTGGAGCGGGCATTCAAGGCCGGGTGGGGTGGTGTTGTCTGGAAGACCCTGGGTGAAGCAGGCCCACCGCTGGTCAACGTCAATGGCCCGCGTTACGGCGCGGTCTGGGGGGCTGATCGCCGGTTGCTCGGGCTCAACAATATAGAGTTGATCACCGACCGTGACCTGCATGTCAATCTGCGCGAGATCAAGCAGGTCAAGCAGGACTGGCCGGACCGGGCGCTGGTGGTGTCCATCATGGTGCCATGCGAAGAGGCGGCCTGGAAAGCCATCCTGCCGCTGGTTGAAGAAACCGGGGCAGATGGCATTGAACTGAATTTCGGCTGTCCGCACGGCATGAGCGAACGCGGCATGGGATCGGCCGTCGGCCAGGTGCCGGAGTATATCGAAATGGTCACGCGCTGGTGCAAGGCAAGTACCCGCATGCCGGTCATCGTGAAGCTGACACCCAATATAACCGACATCCGGTTTCCCGCACGCGCAGCTCAGGCAGGCGGTGCAGATGCCGTTTCGCTGATCAATACCGTTTCGTCGATCACATCTGTCAACCTCGACAATTTCTCGCCCGAACCGTCGATTGACGGCAAGGGCTCGCATGGCGGGTACTGCGGCCCGGCAGTCAAGCCAATCGCGCTGAACATGGTGGCCGACATCGCGCGTGACGCCGAAACCAGGGAGCTTCCCATCTCGGGCATTGGCGGCATAACCACATGGCGCGATGCCGCAGAATTCCTGGCTCTTGGTGCAGGCAATGTACAGGTCTGTACCGCTGCCATGACCTACGGGTTCAGGATTGTCTCGGAGATGATCGAGGGACTTGAGGACTGGATGGATGCCGGGGGCCACGCAGGCCTGGATGACGTAATCGGGCGTGCAGTTCCCAATGTGACCGACTGGCAATATCTCAATCTGAACTATGTGACCAAGGCACGGATTGATCAGGAGATGTGTATCTCCTGCGGCAGATGCCATATTGCGTGTGAGGATACATCGCACCAGGCAATCACCCATGAAGTGAATGGCCGCCGTCATTTCGAGGTGATCGAGGAAGAGTGCGTTGGCTGCAATCTGTGTGTGAATGTCTGCCCGGTTGAAAACTGCATCACCATGGAACAACTTGCGGCCGGTGAGACAGACAAGCGGACCGGTAAGGCGGTAAGCGGCGATTACAGCAACTGGACGGAACATCCGAATAATCCGTCGCATGTGGCTGCTGAGTGACGCACACGCCTGCGCCGTCAACCGGGTTTGCCACCGGGCGACAGAAACTGCTGGGTCATTTGGCGTCCCTGATGTTTGCCCTGCTGATTGCCGGTTCGTTTTCGATCGGTCACCTGGCTGCACCGTTCATAGCGCCGGCTGCGCTGAACGGCGTGCGATTTGCAATTGCAACCGGTGTGGTTGCAGGCGTTGTTCTGGTGATTGCAAGAAGGCCACTGACCAGGCCCGACGCCATGTGGCGCTATGCTGTTCTGGGTGCCTTGATGGCGACCTACTTCATCCTGATGTTCGTTGCGCTGCAGATCGCCGAGCCGGTTTCAACCGGTGCAGTGTTCATGATGGTTCCCCTGATGAGTGCAGGTTTCGGCTGGTTGTTCCTGCGCCAGACACCGCCGGGCATTGTCTGGTTGAGCCTGCTGATTGCCGCGGCCGGCGCCATCTGGGTGATATTCCAGGGCGACATCAATGCGGTGTTGAGGTTTGAGATCGGGCGCGGGGAGGCGATTTTTTTCGTTGGGTGTGCCGCCCATGCAGCTTATGCGCCGCTGGTTCGCAAGTTCAACAAGGGCGAACCGGTACTGCACTTCACGCTTTATACCCTCATCGCATCGACCGTGTGGATCGGCGCCATCGGGGCATCTGATATCGTGTCGACAGACTGGATGACACTGCCCGCCATTGTCTGGCTGGCGGTCGCCTATCTGTCCGTGTTCGCGACGGCGGGCACCTTTTTCCTGATCCAGTTTGCCTCGCTGCGCCTGCCGGCATCAAAGGTACTTTCCTATACCTATATCACACCTGCTTTCGTTATCCTGAGCGAAGGCAGTATCCGACATGGTTGGGTTGGTCCGTCAATTCTTGACGGAGCGCTGCTAACGCCGGCGGCAATTC
>CAYRLR010000290.1:0-4339 GCA_964424975.1 uncultured Anderseniella sp. | reverse complement strand
ACTGTGATCGACAAGGAAGCCAGAAGTCGCGGAAACTCGGTGTACTTTCCCGACCGGGTTGTTCCGATGCTGCCGGAACGCCTGTCCACGGATTTGTGCTCGTTGCGGGACAAGGAAAACCGGCCGGCTTTTGCCTGCTTCATGACCTTCGACAAGTCGGGGAGGAAACTCACCCACAGTTTTGACCGCATCTGGATGAAGTCGGTTGCCAAGCTCTCCTATGCACAGGCACAAGCAGCCATAGACGGTCGTAGCGACGAGGTAACGGGGCCACTGCTGGAACCGGTGCTGAAACCCTTGTGGACGGCTTATCGAGCGCTGAAGGAAGCACGCGACAAACGCCAGCCGCTGGAGCTGGATCTGCCAGAACGCAAACTGGTGCTGGACGCTGACGGACGGGTAGAGCGGGTGACCACGCCGGAACGGCTTGACGCACACAAGCTCATCGAGGAATTCATGATCCAGGCCAACGTGGCCGCGGCGGAAGTGCTGGACAAGAGCAAGACTCCCCTGGTGTTCCGGGTCCATGACGCACCGGCGCCGGAAAAAGTCGATGCGCTTGGCAAATTCCTGGCCACGCTGGGCTTGTCCGCCCCCAAGGGTGTGGTGATGCAGCCACAACACTTCAATCGAATACTGGCAGCGGCACGCGGCGGTCCCAACGAACACCTGGTATCCCAAACAGTGCTTCGGTCCCAGGCGCAGGCAGTATATACGCCGGACAATCTGGGACATTTTGGTCTTAATCTCCGCCTGTATGCCCACTTCACATCACCGATTCGGCGCTATGCCGACCTGATTGTGCATCGCGCGCTGATCAGCGCCTTGAAACTGGGTGACGACGGGCTGAGCGACGATGATATGGCGTCGCTGGAGGAGTTGGCGGGCATTCTGTCCATGACGGAGCGCCGCGCCATGCTGGCCGAGCGAGAAACAACCGATCGTCTGATTGCACATTACCTGTCCGGCAATGTCGGTGCGGAATTCACTGCCCGAATAGGTGGCATGGTCAAGGCAGGACTGTTCGTGACGCTGACGGATAGCGGTGCCGACGGTTTCATTCCTGCGTCCACGTTGGGGCAGGATTACTTTGTTCATGACGAGAAACTGATGGCCATGGTGGGAGAACGCACCGGCGAAACCTTCCGCATGGGCGACATGGTGGATGTTCGATTGCTGGAGGTCACGCCCCTGGCAGGCGGACTTCGGTTCGAAATGTTGTCCAAAGGCACCGCCGGCAAGCCTGCAGGCCGGCAACAGCAATCGCGCGGGCGCGGCAAACCGGGTGTGAAACCAAAGACAGGCCGAGGGCGAAAGCCAAAACCAGGCTCCAGACGCTGACCCGCTGCAGGCCCGCGGCAGTCGAGCATTAAAAAATGTGGCATCCTGACGCGCGGCGGAAGGCGGGCTGTGCGAACCATGTTTCGCGCACGATTATGAACCCTTCGAAACTCCTGTTAGAATGGTTGTGCCGCTGATGGCTTACGAAATAGATCAAAAGGCCCTGTCAGCATCAATCCACCCTGCTCCTGCCCGGGCCGGCAGATCGGTGTGGCAGGCGATGTGGAAGGGCTTCAGGTGCAGGTGCCCGCGTTGCGGCACCGGCAAACTGTTCACAAGTTATCTGAAAGTGTCGCAGGAATGCGGTTCGTGCGGCCAGGCATTGCACCACCATCGTGCAGACGACGCCCCACCCTATTTCACCATGTTCATTGTGGGCCATCTCATGGTACCGCTGGTTTTCTGGGTTGAACGGACGTGGAAACCCGACCTGAGTGTGCATGCCGCGCTATGGCTTCCCTTATCAATTCTTCTGACGCTCTGGTTGTTGCCGATGGTCAAGGGTGCCGTTATTGGCCTGCAATGGGCAATCGGTATGCATGGCTTCGGTCTGTCAGATGAAGAATCGGCGCTGATTGATCCCATGGCACTGGAGCACGACGCTACCGGGCCCAGTTGATCCCTTATACCGCAGAGCAGCGGCCCAAGGGTTTGAACCGGCCTTGTTGATCGGTTCCCAGGTATTGGATCAACTTCATACGGGTTAATCCGACCCCATGTCGCTCTGGTGTTCCGTTGCCAACGCAATAACTTGTGCCCCACCTTCAGTGCGAATACCTTCACATCATGCAGAAAACAGTAGACAAACCTCATCCCAGCACCATCCGCCCCCGAGATGCTGCCACCCTGATTCTGGTTCGGCGCGATGCGGAAACCCCGCGCATCCTGATGGGTCAACGCCATGAAGCGCACAAATTCATGCCGGGCAAATTCGTATTCCCGGGGGGTCGGGTTGATGCCGGGGACTGCCGTATATCTACCGAACATGGACTTCGGGCTGATGTGGCAGAGAAACTCCTGAGCAGTATGAAAGGCAAGCCTTCGTCTGCGCGCGCTACAGGAATCGCGCTGGCGGCAGTGCGTGAAACATTTGAAGAAGTCGGCTTGATAATCGGGCAACCAGGCTCTGCGCCAAGAACCCGCAACAGGGCCTGGCAACAATTTTACGCGACCGGATACACCCCTGTTCTGGGTGGGCTACGACTGCTTGCCCGTGCCGTGACGCCACCCGGGCGTTCACGGCGTTTTGACACCCGCTTCTTCATCGCTGACGCTGCGACGCTCGCCAACATCGATACACCGGTGGCGCCGGAAACCGATGAGATACTGTCACCTCACTGGGTGAGCATCGACGAGGCCCGACGACTCGACCTTCCCTGGATAACGAACCAGATACTCAACCGGCTCCAGACCGCGATGGAAGATACCGAGCCTTTCGGGCAACAGCGTCCGGTCACCTATCAGTACATGCGCGGGAAAGATTGGACGTACGAGACTTTGTAAGCGGCGTCTTGGTATCTTGACAATGCGCCGCGCTTGAGCGATACCGCGCCTCAAGAGTTTCATCATTCGACTAGTGAAGTTTGCGGCTCGCCCGCCGAGAGCGGTTTGGGCGCAACAGGAAAGGTCCGACAATGGCCAAGGCTACCACCATAAAGATCAAACTGCTTTCAACAGCAGATACAGGCTTCTTCTATACGGCCAAGAAGAATTCACGGACACAGACAGAAAAACTGTCCTTCCGCAAATATGATCCCGTTGCCAAGAAGCACGTGGAATTCAAAGAAGCCAAAATCAAGTAAGGCACAAGGATTGTCTGGCCGTCTCGGCGGCCTGCAACCTGTTACAAAGCGCGGCCCCTCAGGGGCGGCGCTTTTTGCATGGCTGGATCAGCTTGTGCGGATGTAATGGGTGACCGGCCCGGTGACGAGTTTGAGGAGGCCTCTCAAACAAGGCCGGACCGGCCAAACCCCGTGGTTTTCAGGAGATGCGGCGGACCTGAAGATCCTCGGGGCAAACTATTCAACCAAGGGCAGATCAGGTCATGAATGGACCAGAACCGCGCCTGTTCCCTGGTTTTCGTATCTGATGTTCGCAAAACCAGGGATCTGTCTGCGAATAATCCTCTTGAACGAATTGGTTCCGGGCAGAATTCGGCCCGGATTCCGGTTCAGGTCGGGTTGGTCAACTGAAGCACGAAGCGAGGTTACCAACGTCTTCCTGAACACATAAGGAAACTACTAGAATTTTAGATAAATGCCAACGATCAGATGGCCGGACCAGGGCCATTTCGCTATTTATCGTATATTGTTATGGTAAACGGCTGACGTCAATTCGAGCACGTGAAGCGGTTGGACAAGCCCTCAGGCCGCGTCAGACACAACCCGATTTCGTCCTGACCGTTTGGCTCGGTACAAAGCGTCATCCGCACGCTTCAGGATAGAGCGCGAGGTGTCATCGGCTCCCTCATAGCTTGCAACGCCAATAGAAACCGTGACTGCCAGTGGACCTGACTTTGCCCCGACATCGAACGGTTGGGATGCGATGATCCGGCGCAGGCGTTCGGCCACGGTAAATCCAACCTGCATTTCCGTGCCGGGAAGGATCACAAGAAACTCTTCGCCGCCGATGCGGCAGCACAAGTCAATTGCGCGAACCTGTTCCTTCAGGCGCCGGGACAATTCCTTGAGCACGTTGTCACCGACATCATGGCCATATGTGTCGTTGACCGGCTTGAAAAAGTCCACGTCCAGTGTCAGCACACTCAACGGGCGTGAGCGCGAATTGGCATTGGCCAGATGTATTTCCATCTGGTTGTCCATGTGACGCCGGTTGTACAGTCCGGTAAGCGGGTCCGTGACGGCCAGTTGCAATGACCGCGCAACATTGGTGCGCAGCCGGTCGGTATAGCGTTTGCGTTTGATCTGGGTGTTGACACGAGCTCGCAGTTCCAGCTTGTCAATCGGCCGATGCAGATAGTCATTGACCCCCATATCAA
>CAYRLR010000289.1:3157-4351 GCA_964424975.1 uncultured Anderseniella sp. | reverse complement strand
CTGCTGGTTGTTGATAGTTTGGCGAAGAAAGCTAGGGGCGAATGGAGTTCAGAATACCTGGCGACCGGAGTTGCCGACGGGTGCAGATCAAGTTTGGTGGCACACAGCCCTTATCGAACAGCGGATTATTGTATTTTCATGAACCGGACGATGCTCTGCATCTCCATTAAACCAAGTAGAGTTCATCCCTCTTGAGGGACTGGCTTTATCGTTGGTCAACCGGCCGTTCAATATCAAGGTCATGGCGAGATGCCGAGGTGCCGCTTTAACAACCCGGCGATCAACGCCGCCAGTTCTGCGTGGATATGCCCGCGCCCTACGTGGATATCGGAATTGCAGATTGCTTCGCTGCCGCCATCGTCTGCAAGAATGGCCACGCCTTTGGGTGTGCAGATGCTGAATGCGCTGAACTCTGTGGCGTTGGGAACTGTCGTGTAGCCAATCTGCGATGTTGAGGTGGCCAGCTTCGACGCATCCAGCCCCGCCACTATGCTGCTGGCTTGCCCCAGATTGATCACTTCCACCGGTATGGCGACCGCCGCAAGACGATCCACGGCAAGACTTGTGCTCAGTTCCGGGTCTACCGCAATGACTGCCTTCAGGCGCGGGCCAGGGTTTGACCTTGTCAGTCGCGCCAGGTTGCCATCCCGAAGTTTGACACCGAACCTGGCAAACCACGCGCAATCCATGCCAGTCCCTGCCTCGTCGCAAGTCTGCATGAAACGGTCTGCGTCCAGGTCAGCCCCCGCCAGAGACAGGACCGACGTCCCACCGAGGAAAAATCCAAGCGCGGCAGTTTTTTCAAGGTCGACGTGAGAATTCCATTCATCACTGTTTTCCAGCGCGGTCAGCGCTGCAGACAAATCCGTTGGCCGTTTCCATATCTCGTCAATTGCGACCAGTGCATCTTTCGGACCCAGCCTCGCGGGTGGAACGACAACTGCAACAAACCCTTGCGCCGCCAGTTCCGCGCCAATCCAGCCTGCAAGGTCTGGCGCAGCCCGAAGGCCGCCAAGCGAGATGAGAACTACAGGAAAGATCCCATCCGCGATGCGGGCATCTTGCATGCCCGCAACACCTTCAAAGACGGCGTTGCCGCCAATACTGACTGGATGGCCACCCTTACCTGCCGGATACCAAACCGTTGCGGTGACTGCTTGTGCCCTTTCCGGCGCATCCACGCTCAAACTCCGG
>CAYRLR010000289.1:0-3147 GCA_964424975.1 uncultured Anderseniella sp. | reverse complement strand
CGACGGGACCGCCGGCCTTAACCGGGGAGCCGATGGTGATCACGCAAACGATAATGAGCACTTGGATGAATCTGGAAACTCGCACTGCCTTTTACCCGATTGTCTAGCGCGTGCCATCAGAGGGCACGCGTAACAGAAATTACCCGATACGGGTATGCCACCATCGTGCCGCCACCGCCACCGGATCCCACTTCCGTTACGCC
Source organism: uncultured Anderseniella sp. (assembly GCA_964424975.1). GTDB lineage: Bacteria > Pseudomonadota > Alphaproteobacteria > Rhizobiales > Aestuariivirgaceae > Anderseniella. The sequence goes on along the minus strand of CAYRLR010000289.1, from coordinate 2,944 downwards.
TTCAAGTTGAGCTGGCTTTGTCTGGTGCAAATCCTGATACGCCAGGAGTCCAAGAATGACAAAAAATTTGCACCTACGGTCCAGCACTTGATACACATCCACACACTCGCTTGAACTCTGTCCGGGATCACATTGATTTCGATCAACGGCAGTGTTTCAAGTTCTGCCAGTTTGTTTGCGTGGTAGAGCGGCAATGCCGGTCCCGGTAAATACCGAAAGGTCGTCATATGATGGCAGTCACCCGAAAATTGCCGTTCAGCGGTCCTGCCATTCTAACCTACGGCTTCAGGCCATTCTTCCTGGCTGCGTCAGTATATGCCGCCATTATCATGATGATCTGGTTGCCGGTGTTTGATGATTCACTCGAACTGGTCAGCATCTTCAACCCGGTAGATTGGCACGCACATGAAATGATATTCGGCTTTCTTGCTTCCGTGATAGCCGGATTCCTTCTGACTGCCATCCCCAACTGGACGGGCAGGCTCCCGGTACAGGGATACCCGCTACTGCTGTTGTTTTCATTCTGGCTGGCGGGGCGCATCGCGATCACGTTTTCCGAAGTACTCGGCTGGCAACTTGTGATGCTGATAGATTGTTCGTTCTTGCTGGCGATGGTGTATGTGGCTGCCCGTGAGATCGTTGCCGGTAAAAACTGGCGCAACCTCAAGGTTGTGCTGCCACTGTCAGTACTGTTCCTTGCAAATGTCTGGTTTCACATCGAAGCCCACCTGCTTGGATCAACCGAATCGTCCCGCAGACTGGGCCTGGCTGTCGGCATCGTTTTCATCATGTTGATAGGCGGTCGTATCATTCCGAGCTTTACCCGCAACTGGCTGGTCAAGCGGCCCAGTGCGTCACTGCCGACGGCCTTCAACAGGTTTGACGGCGTGGTGATAGGCGTATCCGCACCGGCCTTGCTGTTATGGGTTGGTGACGTTCAGGGGATCTGGTCGGGTCTGGTTCTTCTTGGCGCAGGCCTGCTCAATCTTGTGCGACTGGCCCGACGGGCAGGCATCCGGACGACTGCCGAACCGCTCATCTTCATGTTACATATTGCTTATGTTTTTGTGCCTGCGGGCTTCATTTTCCTGGGGCTGGCGATGCTGTTTCCAGGCATGGTGCCGGTGTCAGCGGGAGCCCACGCATTTGGAGTGGGCGCGGTTGGTTGCATGACCCTCACAGTCATGACCCGGGCGACCCTCGGCCACACCGGGCAAGCTCTGACGGCAAACTCGATTACCTTGCTGGTCTTTGCTGCTATCATCATGGCTGCGGCAATGCGCGTGGCAGCAGTGTTTGATCACGCCTTCAACGTACAATTGTTGCATCTGGCCGGCATACTCTGGATATTGGCATTTGCCGGGTTTGTGCTTGCCAATGGCAAGGCGCTTGTTTCAACCAGAACGTAGTGAGACATGCGGCAGTCTTGACCTGCGCCACCCAAACACGGCTATTCGGCAACGCCTTCCCCCACGCACGCCTGATTATCAGGTACGAAACCTCATCTTTCAAGTTTAATGCAATAAACTTGCACTAAACTGGCAATAAGTTTCGTTTGATAAAACCGAAACAGCTCAGATATGCTTGGGCAAAACCGGAGCGCAACGGCTTTGCACGCACTGGCAATTTCGCCTTCCACCTCCAGCGCCTGAAACCGGTGCGCTGCTTCGGAGGCGGCCTTTGGCCAATCCTGACAGCCGAATAGCCCATTGCCTGCCGATCGGAAGGAGATTTGTACCATGTTTTCAAGATGGTTTTCACTGACGCAGGGCGAAGCCAGATTATGCGGCGGGCTTCTGCTGGCGCTCACCGGCATTGTCCTTATCTGTATCGCGGGAGACGTATCACTTTCCCGGTTGAACTCGCTCATGGCAGCAGGGTTCAGCCTTGTGCTGACAGGCGTAATTCTGTGGATTTATGGTGCAATCACACGGCAGGCCGAATTGCTGGGAAAGCACGAATAGCGCGGGCCGCCATACCCCGGAAATCACAGCAAAGCGACAGTATCGCGAGACAGGACAAGATAATGGCTGAGCGCACAGGCGGTAAGCTTGAAGGAAAACTGAGACGATCGACATTGGCACCGGACCAACTGTCGGCATTCAAGGCATTCAGTCAGGCCGTGTTTAGTGACGGCGCCATTGATGCCAAATCCAAGCAACTGATTGCCGTTGCCGTCGCTCACGTAACCCAGTGCCCCGATTGCATTGCAGGCCACACCAAGGCCGCAGCACTTGCCGGCGCAACGCCGCAACAGATAATGGAAGCTGTCTGGATTGCCGCAGAGATGCGCGCTGGCGCTGCTGTTGCTCATTCCCGGCACGCATTGCAGGCTCTAAATGGGACCAGGGAATGACCGATTCACCCTTGCGGTCAACATCGGGACAACTGGAGGAAATCGCCCTGTTCTGGGGTCAGGTCTGTGGTCAGATCGACCATATCCCGGGCGCAGGTGAACTGTTTTCTCAAATCTTCACCGAAGCCAACGCCGCAATGGAGAACCTTGTTCAGCATGCCAATAGACACTGATAGCGGAAAGACAAACACCCCTATGCAAAACGATGACGAACCAGCAGCAACCTATGCGTCGCCACCCTGCTTCATGCATGAACTGTCACCGGAATATGCCATGGAAATATCCAGTTCGAAAACCGCCAGCGACGAAGTGAAACGGTGGCGCAAGTCGGAACGCCAACGGTTGATTGAAATGCGCCTCGCCATCGATGCCGCTGAGAGAGCCGGATTTTCCAACCAAATTGCCAAGCGATTGAACCTGCTGCTTGGCGATATCAAGGGAGCCATCATCAGCACCTACTGGCCGTTCCGGGGCGAACCAGACCTCCGGCCCTGGATGCAACAGGTTGTGGCACGTGGTGGACAATGCGCCCTGCCCCTGGTGGTCAGGCCCGCGCAACCGCTGATCTTCCGCTGCTGGAGGCATGGC
>CAYRLR010000288.1:0-4357 GCA_964424975.1 uncultured Anderseniella sp. | reverse complement strand
GGAGCGGTATCGACGTAACCGACCGCGAACGCGTCAAGGGCCGGTTTGTCCGGCTCGACAAGAGCCGTACAGAGCCGGGAAGCGGATTGGGCCTGGCACTGGTCGATAGTGTCATGAAGCTGCACGGCGGGGACTTCGAAATTGCCAGCGCCGACCCCGGACTGGTCGCGAAGCTGCATTTTCCGGGCAAGACGTAATATTCAATGCAGGTCCCGATACACTTTTGCGAATTCGGCCGCACGGGTTAGGATCAGGCTTTGGCCCTCCGTGTTTTGCAGTTGGTATCCATGAACAACGCTTTGTGTGACGCACAAGTATCATTGCCTGTGCAACCTGATGAGCAGGACCTGCTTGCCGGGATGATTGAGCATGCCGCAGCTCTTCAGCCCCTATGCGAGACGTCCGCTGCTGTTCGCGCTCTTCTTGCGCACATTGCTGCCGGGTCTCCATTCCTGACCGGGCTCGTGCGGCGGTATCCGGAGTTTGCTGTTGAAGCGCTGACCATCGCGCCGGACCGGTTGATTGTCGACCTGTGCGGACGGCTTGAGACGGACGTTGCATCGGCTCCGTCACAAGCCGACCTGAAGTGTGTTTTACGCATTGCGCGAAATCACGCTGCCTTGCTGATCGCACTGGCTGACATTGCCGGTTGCTGGTCTTGCGAACAGGTCACCCGGGCGCTGACCCGGTTTGCCGACGTTGCCGTGGCAGGAGCGGTCAACTGGCTGCTGGAAGAAGCCGTAGAGGCCGGCAAGCTGACCCCGCAGGCTGGTTGCGCTGCGTCAGACGGTTACACCGTTCTGGCCATGGGAAAGCATGGCGCAGGCGAACTGAACTATTCGTCTGACATTGACCTGATCGTGCTTTACGACCCGGAAAAAATGCCGCTGGAACAGAGAGACAAGGCAGCACAGCTGTATGTTCGCATAACCCGGTCGCTTGCCGGTATTCTGCAGGACCGCACCGGCGACGGCTATGTGTTCCGCATCGATCTGCGGCTGCGGCCCGACCCGCGTGCAACCCAGATCGCCATCGCCATTGACGCGGCTGAAAACTATTACGCGTCGATGGGTCAGAACTGGGAACGCGCCGCCATGATCAAGGCGCGCGCCGTGGCCGGTGACCTGGCCCTGGGGCAGGCCTTTCTCAAACATCTCACACCGTTTGTGTGGCGCAAGTATCTGGACTTTGCCGCCATCGCAGACGTGCAGTCGCTGAAACGCCAGATGCACGCCCACAAGGGCCACGGGTCCATCGTGGTACTGGGGCACAATATCAAGCTTGGCCGTGGCGGCATTCGCGAGATCGAGTTTTTCGTGCAGACCCAGCAACTGATTGCAGGTGGCAAGAACCCGGAACTCAGGGGCAACCGCACGCAAGCCATGCTGGAGAAACTGGTGAAAGCCGGTTGGATAGAGCAGGCTGCCTGTGAGGAATTGAACGAGGCGTACGTGTTCTTGCGCACCATAGAGCACCGGCTGCAGATGGTGGCTGACGAGCAGACCCAGACCTTGCCCGCAACCCGGGAGGGCTTTGCCGAATTTGCACGGTTCTGCGGCTATGACGACCCGGACGACCTGGCTGACCGGCTGACTGCAACCTTTACCAGGGTACAGGGGCACTATGCCGGATTGTTCGAGGAAGCGCCCGAACTGGGCAGTGAACTGGGCAGCCTGGTGTTTACCGGTGGTGACGACGACCCCGACACCCTGCAGACACTGGCCGGGATGGGGTTTGTGCAACCGTCCGAAGTCTCCGCGACCATTCGCGGCTGGCATTTCGGGCGTTACGCGGCAATGCGCTCGTCAACCACCCGCGAACTGCTGACCGAGCTGATGCCGGCCCTGCTGATGGCCCTGTCACGCACCGGTCACCCGGACCAGGCCCTGATTGCCTTTGACCGGTTTGTTGCCGGACTGCCGGCCGGCGTTCAGTTGTTCTCGATGTTCAAGGCCAACCCGTTCCTGCTCGAACTGATGGCCACGGTACTGGGATCGGCCCCGCGTCTGGCGCAGAGCCTGTCCCGGCGCCCGCGTCAGCTTGAGGCCGTGCTGGAGCCCGGATTCTTTGGCGCGATGCCGAGTGAAGCCGAACTGGCCGACTGTTTTGCCGCCTTGCGCGATGCGAATGTGCCTCACGAGGAGATATTGAACGCGACCCGCATCACGGCCCATGAACTGGCGCTGCGTATCGGCGTGCGCATTCTGTCTGAAACCGTCAGTGCGGAGCAGGCCGGTCTTGCCTATTCGAACCTCGCGGACGCTGTCACCGATCACATATTTCAGGTGACCGCCGAAGACGTGGACTTGCGTCACGGGCAGGTGAAGGGTGCCTCGATGATTGTCATGGCCATGGGCAAGCTCGGTGGTCGCGAGATGACGGCGACATCGGATCTGGACCTGATCATGCTGTATGATTTCGATGATGACGTTGAAGCGTCTGACGGCGACAGACCGCTGCCGCCGTCGCAATACTTCTCGCGGCTGACACGGCGCCTGATAACCGCGCTGACCTCGCAGACCGGTGAGGGTGAACTGTACGAGGTCGACATGCGATTACGGCCGTCCGGCAATATGGGACCGGTTGCCAGTCACATTGACTCGTTCTCCAAGTACCAGGCGACCCAGGCCTGGACCTGGGAGAAGATGGCGCTGACCCGGGCACGTACCGTGGCTGGTGATGATGCCTTGCAGCGTCGGGTGGAGAAAGTCATCCGCAAGGTGCTGTGCGTCAGGCGGGACCGGGAACAGACGCTTGCAGACGTGAAGGACATGCGCCTGCGCATGTTGCAGGCCGCAGGCAGCGCCAATCATTGGGACATCAAGCATGTCCGTGGCGGCCTTGTCGAAGTTGAATTCATTGCGCAGGCACTGCAGTTGATCCATGCCCATGACACCCCGGAAGTGTTGCACCGCAACACCATTGCCGGCCTGCATGCATTGCACGACAACGGCTACATGACAGCCGCAGACCATGACGGACTGGTCGGTGCCGCGACATTGTACGAGAGCCTGATCCACATGCTGCGGCTGTGTTCGTCCGGCCGGTTTGAACTGGAAAGCGCACCGTCCGGCCTGATCACGTTACTGCTGCGAGCCAGCGCTGCGCCGGACACTGCCACCATGGAGGCCATGCTGATTGATGCAAACCGGCAGGTTTCCGGGATTTTTGATCGCCTGATTGGTGAACCGGCGGCGCCTGCATAATTTTTTCGGATCGAGCGACGGATTGTTGCCGGTGTTCTCGTCTTGTTCATGTGCGTTGGCCAACACACTCCATGAACCCGGGTTTGTGAACCGGGTTTCGGGCAACATCAACATCTGAGGAGATTGATCCGTCATGAGCATTCGTATTTCAATCGCTTTGTCTGCTGCGTTGGTCATCGCAGGCGTTTCGGCAAGTGCCGCCCTGGCCCGTGAGCCGGGCATGCCGCGTGGTGAGCGCACTTTTGAACGCCTCGACAAGAACAAGGATGGCGCACTTGCCATCGAGGAACTGGAGGATAAATCGGTCCGCCGGTTCATGCGGCTTGATGCCGACAAGGATGACAAGGTCACCCGGGCCGAACTCGAAAGCTGGCTCAACCGGCTGACCCGGCGCCGTGTTGATCGCATCCTGTCGCGCATGGATGGCGACAAGGATGCCGCTGTCACGCGCACCGAGCTTCGCGGTTACATTGCCGGATTGTTTGAACTGGCCGACGCCGACAAGTCTGGCGGCGTGACTTTACAGGAATCGCGTGCCTATCATGTGGCTGCACGCAGGAAACGGACCGAGGCTCGCAAGGCCGGATCACAGGCCCGGCAGTAGGGAGGGCGGATGAACTGGCAAATAGCGCGTCCGGCTTGGGGTATGGCAGGATACAGTGAAGAAACAGCAGCCGCGTCGACTGCCGGAGATGGTTCTCCGGCAGTTGATGCCGTGTTGCTTGAAGGCGTTGTTGCCGGAGATGAAACCGCCTTCAACACGATTGTCGACCGGCATTATTCGCTGGTCTTCAGGCTGTCTGCGCGGGTACTGGGCAATGCTGCCGATGCCGAAGACGTGGCCCAGGAGGCGTTCGTCAAGTTGTGGCGCAACCCGCCGGTACTGCGCAACCAGGCGGCGCTGAAAGGCTGGCTTGTGCGGGTGGCCCGCAACTTGGCCATTGATCGCCTGAGACGTGTCCGCAACACGTCTGATAGCGAACTGGAGCTGCTGGTTGATCCTTCCACCGGTCCTGACGGGCACTTGCGCCACGGTCAGGCAGCCGGTGAAATCTCGGCCGCGCTGGCACAACTGCCCGAGCGCCAGCGAACGGCCCTGCAGTTGACGTATTTTGAAGCATTGGGCAATCAGGAGACTGCATCGATCATGG
>CAYRLR010000287.1:0-4368 GCA_964424975.1 uncultured Anderseniella sp. | reverse complement strand
CACTGATCGCATGAAGCCTGGTGCCATTATTTTACGAATTTTTTCCTGGCTGCCTGGAAATCCTCTGACATCCACGCCACCAGTTGCTGGTCTTTGTCATAGGCGCTTGTGGCATAATCGAGTGCATGGGCTGAAGCATCGATCTGGCGCTTGATCATCCGCACGGCCAGTCCCGGATAACCGCCAATCCGGTCAGCCATCCGTGTTGCTGTGTCAAGCGCCTGGCCCGCCTCACAAACCTCATCGGCAAAGCCAAGCCGTTTGGCTTCATCTGCCGTCCACTGTTCACCTGCCAGCAAAATGCGGCGCGTTGCCTGCACACCTACCAGCGCGATAAGCCTTGGCACTGAGTGCCAGCCCATATTGTGAGCCACCTGGACTTCAGGCGCACCAAACCGGGCACTTTGCGACACCACCCGAAAATCGCACATCGACGCCAACGCCAGCCCACCGGCAAGGCACGGCCCCTCTACGGCACATATGACAGGCACTTCAATGCCGGCCCAGGCGCGCGCCAGCCTCGGGCCCCGCTCGCTATAGTGGCGCTTATCCTGCAGCGCCATGTCGTCAAACTGGTCAAAAACCGGGTCAGACAGATCCATGCCCGCAGAAAAAATCTTCGCCGCCCCGGTCAGCACCACGCACCTCAGATCATTGTCATCGACAAAATTCAAGGCGGCACTGGCCAGTTCATCCATGATGGCAAACGACATGGCGTTGGCCCGCCCGCCGCGATCATAGGTAACGACGGCAATGCCGCCACTACGTGCAATTGTTACTGTTTGTGTCTTCATGCCATCAGGCTGCACTTTTGGACACAAACCTTCAAGCCTGCATATGGTTTCCAACCTTGCCCCCGGGTCCGGATTTCCGCATATTGCAACACATGACGTCTACGGCAGTGAACCGCCGCGGCATGCTTTCAACCATGTCCGCCTGTGTGATCGCGTCGGGTTTTCCCGGTATGCAGACGGCATCGGCTGCGCCTGATTCTGCAACCGAAAGGCTGGTTTACGATGCCGCCAACCGGCTTCTCGACGTCTTGAGAAACGGCGCCCACCGGCATGAAATCGCTGACACTCTGGACAAGTACGTTGCAATTGGCGCCATGGCATTGTTCGTACTGGGCAAACACCGCCGCAAGCTCAAATCTGATCAGCAGCAGACCTACATAGAGTTGTTCAACCGCATGATCCTCAATGTTCTGACCGGGATCGGCAGCAAGGTTCGCGGCAATGCATTTGTGGTCACAGGGTCCCGTGGCACTATTGTGGCAGGCTATGTGCAACACGATCAGGACCGTCGCACCGAACTGGAATTCAGAACCAGGAAAGGCCGCATTACCGATGTCCGGGTTGAGGGCATCTGGATGGGATTTCTGCTTCGACAAAATTTTGATCAGCTTATTGGAAAAGGCGACAATATCGATGCCGTTTTCGCTTTCCTGAAGTCCGACAAGGGGCCGCTATGACCAGGACACCCGATGATTATGAACCGGCGGATATTCGTGACGGCGAAGTACGATCGGCGAAGGACCCGTCTCTGGAAACCGGTGATGCCCACCTGGTTTTTATTGGCCGTATCAGATCGCCGTGGAGTGAACGTCATCAGTGTCCGAAAAACATGCGTCAGGCTCGTGAGAGACCCAAAGGCGGTTGTCATCTGGAAATTGACGAGGCGTGGCGGCCTGGGCTGTCCGGCCTGTCAGCCGGTGATTTCGTGCATATTCTGTACTGGATGAATCAGGCACGGCGCGATCTTGTCGTACAGAAACCACGTCATCGCGAAACGCCGACTGGCGTGTTTTCGCTGCGCTCGCCAGTGCGCCCCAATCCTGTCGCAATGGCCCTGGTCAGGATCATCTCCATCGACACTACGGCAGGCGTCATCGACATTGATGCAACGGATGCACTGGACAAGACCCCCCTTGTCGATATCAAGCCATATCTGCCTGCCATCGATCACCGGTCCGGTTGCTGATTGCGCCGCCTGCGGGCGGGCCACAACCGGTTGTATCTCGATCTGCTTTATGCGATAGCGAGCAAGGCGGAGTGGTTGTATGGCAGAGTTGGAAATTATCGGACCGGCACATGATGCAGGTGTACGCATTTGCAGAATGGCATGTATGGAAAAGGGCGTTCTGTATCGCTTCCGCGAAATTGACCGCGGTTCGAAACAGGCTCACAGAGAGAACATGTTCGGCTCACTGCCTGCATTGCGTCACGGCAAGGTCCGCCTGTTCGATGTCCGCGGCATCACCCACTATATCGATCATCGGTTCAACGGCCGGGCACTGGTGCCAGCCGACCCCATACGCTCGGCCGAGGTCGAGCAGTGGATCGGCGTCATCCAGTCGCGCCTGGGAAATCTGATGGACACGCAATCAGCCGCAGCGGCGGTGCAGTGCACCGACACTCAATCCTGTCTCAAGGTGCTGAATGAGTGCATCGGCAGCCGGAACTGGCTCGTCGGAAGAGGTTTTACCTTGGCGGACATGTGGCTGTTGCCGGCAGTGCATAACTTCTGCATGCATACCGGACATACCCAGTTGTTGCACAATCTTCCCGCGGTCGGCATCTGGTATGACAAGCACAAGTATCGCAAGTCCTGGAAATCACTGAGCGAGATCGACAATGCGGATGCTCAATGATTGAGTTTGCGCTTGCCTGCTTCTTCCTTCTGATCACGCCCGGGCCAGGCGTATTGAGCGTCGCAGGCGTCGGTTCCAGCTTCGGTTTCAAGGCGGGATTTTCCTACCTGTGGGGTTTGTGCGCAGGCAATTTTGTCGTGGGAATGGCCGTGGCAACCGGCCTTGCTGCAGTGTTGTTTTCCATTCCCTATCTGCGCACCATCCTGTTGTTTGCCTCGGTCGCCTACCTGACCTATCTGGCCGGAAAAATCGCCTTTTCCGGTAGCAGGATTGCACTTATCGCACCTCGAACGGCTCCGGGGTTCTGGAATGGTTTCACTCTCCAGTTCATCAACCCGAAAGCCTACGCCGTGAATACGGCCCTGTTCACCGGGTTCGCATTCCTGCCAACCAGCTACACGCTTGAAGTGGCAGTCAAGGTCGCCGTCCTGAATGCATTCTGGATCCCGATCCACTTTCTGTGGCTGTGGGTCGGCGTTTACCTGAAACGCCTCAGCCTGCCAGACGGAATGCAGCGGCTGATAAACATAACCATGGCCGTTACAATGCTGGCTGTGGTCGCGCTTGCCCTGTGGGCCGAGCGAAGCTGACGGTTAACCGTTACTTACCCCAATCGTGAAGATCGACATTCGCCTGCTAAACGCCTGCGAAGATTTGAGCGCTATGATCCTGAGATCGATTCAGAACTGAACTGCAATGCAGCCTTCGAGCAGACCAGTGTTCATGTGAGCACAAAAGCTCGCTGCAATGTTCGGGTCTGGACGTTGTTCGCTGATGGGGTGAAGCGAACTGTTCAATGGATGCAATTGGTGGGGCCGGGATCTTGTCATACAGAACATACAGCAAACGGAGACGGACGGCCTGGTCAACAGGCCGCGGTCTTTACCTGATTGCACCGTTGGCCGTCATCCTGATGGCTGCCCTGCTCTATGCAATAGATTCGCACCACTTTACCCATGATGCGCCAGACCAGCGAGTGGAATACAAGCAGGCATCGGAACAACTGCTCGATACAATTTCAGCCTTTCCCAATTTTGATACACAATCAGAGAAAGTTCAACTGGGGTTGTTGAACTCCATCGCCTCACGCCAGGAAGTCGAGTGTGCAGCACTTGTTTTTCCAAGCGGCGCTCGCCTGGAAAGTGGTCGATCAAAGACCATGTGCGCCCAGGCAGCCGATACGGCAGAAACAACTGTCACAAGACGCAACGGGTACACTCTTTCATTACACCTCAGCCGATACCTGAACGTTTGGTCACATGGGTCGATTCTGCGATTGGTACTGGAAGCCCTACTATGCGGTTTGTCGCTGGCTTTTGCACTAAACAGCCTGTTTCATGAAGCGAATGCAAAGCGCGAACTGGGCTTCAGATTCCAGGCGCAAAAACGAGCACAGCGCGCCCGCGCCGTTGCAGAACAGGTGGCTACCGAAGCGGAGGCTCACAGCAAGGCCAAGAGCAATTTCCTGGCGACAATGAGTCATGAAATCCGCACACCGCTAAATGGCATCGTTGGAATGGCGTCCTTGTTGTCAGACAGCCTGAGCGACGAAACAAAACGCAGCTATGCGCAGATGATATCCACCTCCGGCCATGCATTGCTGGCTATTCTCAATGATGCACTTGACCTGTCCAAGATTGATGCGGGCAAACTGACCATGCACCCGGAAACCTGCGACCTGAAATTATCGATCACTGAAGCGGTTGAACTGTTCAAGG
>CAYRLR010000286.1:0-4373 GCA_964424975.1 uncultured Anderseniella sp. | reverse complement strand
CAATATAGGCAACCTCAAGAGGTTCATTCGCGGTATTGACGTTCGCCATGATGATTTCTTCGGTGCCGCGGCGAACCATCAGGTCAGCGCGGCCACCCGGGCCAAGCTGCAACGGGTCCGGTCCCAGCGCGCGGGCGGTCTTCAAAGGCTGCCCGTCCAGTGCCACGATATACGGCTCCGCACCCTTGAACTGCAAGTTCATGATGCGCGCGTTGGCGCAATTGATCAGCCGCAGGCGCAGACGTTTGCCGGCCGGTGCGGCAAGGCGCGGGCGCGACTGCCCGTTGACGGTAAACCAGTTGCCCAGCCTGCCGCCGTGCGCTGCCATGCGGATGTCACCAAACGATTGCGGATCCAGTACGCCGTCATCATTGATAAGCCAGTCATCCAGCACCAGTGTCAGTTCTTCGGTATCGGCAGGCGGCTTCTCTTCCGCAACGATCAGCGCGCCATACAGCCCCTGTTCGACCTGTCTGGATGACCCGACATGGGGATGGTACCAGTAGGTGCCTGCGTCGGGAGCGGCAAATACATAGTCAAATGTTTCACCAGGCTGGACCGGGTTCTGCGTCAGGGGTGAGCCGTCCATGGCATTGTCAATGCGGATGCCGTGCCAGTGCAGCATGGTGGGTTCATCCAGCCTGTTGACCAGGCGCACTTTCACATGACCATGACGCTGGACGCGAATTTCCGGCCCGGGATTGACACCGTTATAGGTCCACAATTGAGTTTCCTTGCCACCTTCAAGGATCGCCTTCGGCACTTTTTCAATTTTCAGCACAGTGAAGCCGTCGTCTGCGGCTTGCGCATGCAGCATCACCGGCACACCACCGATCACGGCAAAGCTTGCAGCGCTTCGGATCAACATCTGTCGGCGATTGAGGCGCATTGGCTGGTCAGTCCTTCACATCATAGGTGTTTTCAGGTGCCGGGAATGTCCGGCTGCGTACATCCTGCGAATACAGCTTGATGGCGCGTTCGATGGCGCGGCCTACCTTGCCGAACTCCTTGACGAATTTCGGCACGCGGGGGCTGAGACCGAGCATGTCTTCCATCACAAGGATCTGCCCGTCGCAGGCAGCCGATGCGCCAATGCCGATTGTCGGGATGGACACGGATGTGGTGATACGCGCGGCCAATGGTTCCGCCATGGCTTCCAGCACCACGGCGAACGCCCCTGCTTCAGCCACGGCTTTTGCGTCTGCTTCAATGGCCGCCCACTGATCACGCTGGCGTCCTTGCGTCTTGAAACCGCCGATCGTGTTGATGGACTGCGGTGTCAGGCCGATGTGCGCCATCACGGGAATGCCACGCTGCACCAGATAGTTGATGGTCTCAGCCATATGGACGCCGCCCTCCAGCTTCACCGCGCCACAATCGGTTTCCTTCATGACCCTGGCCGCGTTTCTGAAGGCAACTGCCGGACTTTCCTCATAGGCGCCAAACGGCATGTCGACCACCACAAGCGCGCGCTGCGACCCCCGCACCACCGCCTTGCCATGCATGATCATCAGCTCCAGCGGCACCGGTACGGTCGATTCAAAACCATGCATGACCATGCCAAGCGAATCGCCCACCAGCAGAAAATCACAATACTTGTCGGCGATACCGGCAGTGTGGGCGTGATAGGCGGTCAGGGACACCACCGGCTCACCGTTCTTGCGCCCGGCAATATCAGGGGCGGTCAGGCGGCGGATCGGCTTCTGGACGGACATGGATAATTGGCTCCCTGGATCAGGATGGTTTCGATGGTGCCGGCATACGTTTGCGGGTTCATTCGCACCCGAGGGGCTTCAGCAGGCAAATCAGTCTGGCTGAGTTCAATCATATCACTCGTTGCAGCAAAGAGACCAGCATTTCGATCTGATCAAGCAACGTCACCTGGCAAAAACAGCCATGTCCTGAATGGAAAACAGGGCAACGCCGGTAACGTAGGGATGCATCTGGATCATGACCCCGTACAGGGCAACGCCGACGAACAGGGACATTGCATCATGCCCCTGACGAACTTCGGGAGATGGCCTGAAACCTTGCGCGAAGCCGGCAGCAAGATGGGTTGCGCCATAGACCAGCAATCCGCCAAACAGGATGATGCTTGCCTGATCACCATTGGCCAGCAAGTGGCCCGTTGCCCACAGCACCACGCCCATGGCCAGCGGCAAGCGCAACAACTGGCGGGCCCTGCCGCGAAACAGGAACACGCCCAGCAGCAGGAATGCCAGGAAACTCAGGCCAAGGTTGGCCCGGAAGCCCCAGACCGGCGGATCATAGACAACCGCCCGGTCCGCCATCTGCCAGCCAACCACGATAAGCACCAGCGACACGATCGAACCCACGGCAAACAGCATGCCGTATTTCTTGCCGAGCCTGTCCTTCAGCCGCGCCTTGAGAGACGGGAACGCGGGCACCAGGTGGATGACGGCAAACAGGGTAACGGCGAAAAACAGCAACATGGCAGGTGAATCAATCCGGTTTGAACATTGTCAACTTGGCGAATTGATACAGCAAGCCAGACGCTGCGCCAATGGACGGGTAGTCACACTGGATGCCGGTACAGGCCGGGTTCAGGTTTACCGGCGAGCGAACTGCGGGCGGCGTGTACTGCAGCCCATATTTAAAACGCTGTTGGCCATCACTGCGGTTGCTCAGTAAATCGGCGAAACCGAGAACAATGTCTGGTGCAGGCTTATGACCACCGCGTAAATCACCACGCCGGCGACAACCGCGATGATGTCATGTTTCAGCTTCGGTTCATAAGATGGCAGCTTGCCTCTCACCGTGTTGACGATGATATCGAGAACACTGAGAGCGAGGAAACCGCCAAACAGCAGCACTTCCGAAAGATTGCCGTTGGCCAGCAAATGACCTGTCGCCCACAGCCCGACTCCCAGTGACATCGGGTGTTTGACGAACAGCCTTATATAGCCCTTGGTGTGGGATGCAGCCAACAAGATGAGGCCGACAAGCACCAGCACCATGGTGCCATGGTTGGCGCCGACAATCGGGTCATAGACAATGCGGGCAGCGTCAGGCCCGCCGCGGGCAAGAATGAAACCCCAGATCATCAGGCCAAGGCCGGCCAGCGAGATCAGGGCATATATGCCCTTGTAGGCATTTTCATTCATCCTTGATGTGATTGTTGCCCGCAACGGGCTGAGCGACATCAGGTGAACCCCGTAAAACAGCACCATGCCCCAGATCAATTTCGTCATTGTAGCTTCACCCGTTGTGGTTTGTTCGTGGTTCGCGATCTCGATGCGACAAAAAAGATTCTCTGTGCCACTCTAACTGTTGCCACAGTGATTGACCATGACAACGTGGAAGTGGCATCAATAGGCTCCTTTCGAAAGCTTGCCCGCGAACCTTGGCCGGCAGCGACCCCATGAATCCGGCAGCCGACAATTTCGGTGCACAGGAGACAACACGTGAACAGACGTCTGAGCACTGCGCTGACACTATCCTTCATCATCGCGTTGAGCACACCGGCGCTGAGCGCTGAAATCTGCGGCATGGAAACAACGCAAGGCAATGGCGCCATCATGGCGCAAACCGGCGGGTACTCAGCAAAATGCATCGCGCAGGGCAAATGTTCCATCGCCATTTCCAGCATCGACGACGTCGCCATCGCACTGGAACGAGCAGCCATATCGGGACCATGGCTTGCACTGGTTACCAGTACTTTTTCGATTGATTCCGGCGCCGGGTTCGACCTGGTTTTCGACGGCGAGGACGAAACCCGGATTGCCCCGGAATTTCTGATCGCGGCTGAAGACATGAAAAGCGTGCACGTTGATGACGAGATCTCGGACATTGTTGTGTCGACCATGCTGGAATCAACAACCATGAATGCAACCGTGCAACTGGTTGGCGGCAAGAGAATTGTCCATGATATCGCGCTTGAAGACCTGCCCGCAGCCATCAAGTGGGTGGATTGCGCACAAGCCAGATGATACCTGACCGCGAAGCAGCCCGGGCCCGGCTGACGGCACGCCGGGATGAACTCAACAAGCTGTCGTCGGTCTCGGCTGAAGACCGCGATGCCGTTGAGCTTGACCAGCAATCGGTGGGCAGGCTGTCGCGAATGGATGCCATGCAGCGCCAGGCAATGGCCCAGGCCCAGGAACGCGCACGCACAGTGGAGCTTGCCCGGCTGGAGCAGGCAATGCGGCGGCTCGAGGACGGTGAATACGGGTGGTGTGCCACCTGTGGAGACGAAATTGCAGCAGCGCGCCTGGAAGTCGATCCGGCAGCTGCGGTGTGTATTGAATGTGCTGGTGGCGGAAACTCATGATACTGCGATTATCGATCCGGCTTGCTGCGGCAAGCCTTTTGCTTGCCGGGACAAGCGCTCAGGCTGAACAGCTGTGCAACCA
>CAYRLR010000285.1:0-4373 GCA_964424975.1 uncultured Anderseniella sp. | reverse complement strand
CGCGGAGCGCAGCCGAAGGCTGCTTGCGTGAGCGGAATAAACACCCCGAGCACGGACAGGTCGGCGAACAAACTAAAACTCCTATCCCTCGATTTTCGAGAAATCCGCTACTGCCAGGGTCGCTTCGCGGATACGGTTGAGCAGTTTCAGGCGGTTTTCGCGGAATGTCGGGTCATCTGCGTTTACCGTCACCTTGTCGAAGAACTGGTCCACCGGTCCGCGCAGCTTGGCGATGTGGCCCATGGCGGACACGAAGTCTTCTGCATCGACAGCACGTTTGGCGTTGGCTTCCGACTGGGACACGGCCCGGTTCAGGTCCTTTTCGTCGCCCTGCACCAGCAGCTTGGTATCCGGTGCGCCGGAGAAACTGCGGCCATCCTTCTTTTCCTCGATCTTGAGAATATTGGAGGCCCGCTTGACGCCGGCCAGAAGGTTCTTCCCGTCATCCGTCTCGAGGAAAGCCGACAGCGCTTCGACGCGCCTGACAATCATCAGCAGGTCATCCTGATTGCCGAGCGCAAACACCGCGTCGATCAGATCGTGCCGGGTGCCGTTGTCACGCAGATAGACCTTCAGGCGATCGGCGAAGAACGAAAGCAGGTCTGCTGCAATGTCCTTTTCACTCTTGCCCGGTACTGCCGGTTCGGCGTCGTCGACCTCGGCATCATCATGGGCCGCGTCAAGAATCGGTTTCAGGCCTGCTGTGCCGAGAGAGAGCAGGTTCAGCCGCAATTCGCCCTCGAGTACCGTGCGGATAACCCCCAGCGCAGCGCGCCTCAGCGCATAAGGGTCTTTCGAGCCCGTCGGCTTTTCGTCAATGGCCCAGAAGCCGACCAGCGTGTCGATCTTGTCGGCCAGTGCCACTGCCTGGGCCACCTTGCCGGACGGCACGTCATCAGACGGGCCCTGCGGTTTGTAATGATCCCGGATGGCGATCTGCACATCCTCATCCAGCCCTTCAGCCCTGGCATAATACGAACCCATCAGGCCCTGCAGTTCCGGAAACTCGCCGACCATCTCGGTCACCAGATCGGTCTTGGCCAGTCTTGCAGCCAGCTTCGCCTGGGTCTCATCAGCGCCAATGGTCCTGGCGATGTTGCCGGCCAGCGCTTCAATCCGGCGAACCCGCTCCGCCTGCGTGCCCAGTTTTGCATGGAATGTGATCTTCTCAAGCTGTGGCAAGCGATCTTCCAGCTTGACCTTCTTGTCCTGCTCCCAGAAGAAACGGGCGTCGGACAGCCGTGCAGCGATGACCTTGTTGTTGCCTTCGGTGATCTTCCTGCCGCCATCCTTGGCGATCAGGTTCGACACCAGCAGATAGTGATTGGACAGATTGCCCGACTTGTCATTGAGGGCAAAACACTTCTGGTGGCTCCTTATGGAGGTGACAATCACCTCTGCGGGCACATCCAGGAAACTCCTGTGAAACTCGCCCATCAGCACGACCGGCCATTCAACGAGCCCGGCGACTTCTGCCAGCAGACCCTCATCTTCGATCAGCTGCAGTCCCTCGGCGAATGCCAGGTTGCCGGCCTCGGCGCGAATGGTCTCCATACGCTCGCCGGCATCCAGCATGACGTGGGCGGCGCGCAGGGACTGCTCGTAATCGTCAAATGCCGTGACCGTGATCGCGTCGGGGTTGAGGAAGCGGTGGCCATGGGTGATGTTGCCAGACTTGATGCCGTCCACATCAAACGGCACCACTTCACCGTCAAACATGCACACAATCGTGTGCAGCGGCCTGACCCAGCGCAGGCTGCCCGATCCCCAGCGCATGGATTTGGGCCATGGGAACTTGCGCACAACGTCCGGAACGATGCCGGCAATAACGTCGCCGGAATCCTGCCCCGGCTTGTTGATACGGACCACATAAAAAGCGCCTTTGCCCTTCTTGTCCTCTTCGACATCGCACTGATCGAGCGTGACGCCGGCAGACTTCAGAAAGCCCTGCACGGCCTGTTCCGGCGCATCGATGCGCGGGCCCTTGCGGTCTTCCTTGTAATCAGCGGTTCGAACCGCCAGCCCGTCGACGCACAGGGTAAGACGGCGCGGCGTGACGTGGGCCTTGGCACTTTCATAGGTCAGGCCCTGTTCCACCAGCGCATCGGTGACGAGCTTGCGCAGATCGGCAGCCGCGCGGGCCTGCATCCGCGCCGGGATTTCCTCGGAAAACAATTCAAGCAGCAGTTCAGCCATTGTGTTGCGCGCTCCCGCCAGCGGTTTTGGCCCAGGCCTCGCAGCAACCCTTGGCCAGATCACGGACCCGCAAAATATAGGCCTGGCGCTCGGTGACCGAAATCACGCCGCGCGCATCGAGCAGATTGAAAACATGAGATGCCTTGATGCACTGGTCATAGGCAGGCAGGGCCATGAGATGTTTCTTGCCCTTGTCGCCGGCTTTCAGCAGAGCCTTGCATTCGGCTTCGGCAAACCTGAACTGTTGCAGCAGGGTTGCGGTGTCGGCGTGTTCAAAATTGTGCCGGGAATATTCCTGCTCGGCCTGCAGGAACACATCGCCGTAAGACACGCGATCGTCGCCTTCGCCGCCATTGAAGTTCAGGTCATAGACATTGTCGACGCCCTGCACATACATGGCCAAGCGCTCAAGGCCATAGGTCAACTCACCTGAAACCGGATCGCAGTCCATGCCGCCGACCTGCTGGAAATAGGTGAACTGCGACACTTCCATACCATCGCACCAGACTTCCCAGCCAAGCCCCCAGGCGCCCAGTGTCGGGCTTTCCCAGTCATCCTCGACGAAGCGGATATCGTGATTGTCGCGGTCGATGCCGATGGCATACAGCGAACCGAGATACAGGTCCTGCAGATCCGGCGGCGACGGTTTCAGGATCACCTGGTACTGGTAATAGTGCTGCAAGCGGTTGGGGTTCTCGCCATAGCGGCCGTCCTTGGGCCGGCGTGATGGCTGGACATAGGCCGCCTTCCAGGGGTTTGGCCCGACCGAGCGCAACGTGGTTGCCGGATGAAATGTGCCGGCCCCCACTTCCATATCGTAAGGTTGCAGAATGACGCATCCCCTGGCCGCCCAGTAATTGTGCAGCGTGAGAATCAGGTCCTGGAAGGACGTCTTGGGGCTTAGGCCGGGAGGCGCAGTCATTTTAAAGATGCTTTGAAAGGCCTCTGGCTTGCCAGAAGCAGTGAATCGCTGGCCGGAACCTATTGCGCCGACCAATCCTGGTCAAGCGGCCAGGCGCATGAAACCCGCATTCAGGCTGCAACCCGATACAATCAGTCTTCCGGGCGGTACACGCCGGTTTCCGGGTCCTGACGCAAGCGACCGGTTCTGGCATTGCGCTGGTCGCTGGTCTTTACCTTGACGGCAGACTTTGCCTGAAGGTCCGAAAGCGTGCGCGCCACGGTATATGACAAGGCGATGCCCATACCGGCAAACAGGAGTTTGTAAATCATGTTGTCTTCATTCCTTCAAACAGGCCCCTGCCCGTTTAACTTTCACAGGCCGTAACGAGACCACAAAGCGCGCTCTTCTGCAAGCGCAAGTGCACCTGACGCGACTCCCTGTCCGGCAGCGCGTGCAGCACTGTCGACACTCGAACTGCCGCCCGGCATCAGGAACTTGCGCAACGACAATCCGCCGCTGGCATCAACTGTCTTGATGATCACATCTTCACCGAACTTGCTCTGCAAAATCTCGTGCAGTGTGCCGATACCGTCAATGAGACCCCGCTCCAGGGCTTTTTCGCCAGCCCAGAACAACCCGGAGAACAACTCGTCTTCCTTGCCCTTCAACAGTGCTTCGCGACGCGAACGCACAATGTCCTTGAACGCTTCATGGACATTCAGCTGCAGGGACTTCAGGTGCGCAACATCTTCCTTCTTTTCAGGCAGAAACGGGTCCAGCACGGATTTGTTGGATCCTGCCGTATGCACGCGGCGTTCCACGCCGAGCTTCTTGATCGCACCGGTAAATCCGAACCCTGCCGATATCACGCCAATGGAGCCCACCACCGAACTGCGATCGGCAAAAATTTCATCCCCCGCCACCGCCAGCAGATACCCGCCGGATGCCGCCACATCCTCGCAAAACACCAATACAGTGACCTCGTGCTTTTTTGACAGCTGGCGGATACGGTTGAAGATCAGGGTCGACTGAACCGGCGAGCCCCCGGGCGAATTGATCGACAATGCCACAGCCGCGAGGCCCCGAATGGCGAATGCCTGCTGCAGGGTTTCCTCAATTCCGGCCATGGAAAGGGAGCGGCTAACCGGCCCGGGCATGCCGATGGCGCCGTTCAGGCGTACATGAGCAACAAACTTGCGCTTGCCGCGCAACAGCCTGGTCAGCCCTCCGGCCTTGTTTTTCTTGCTTTTTTTCGATGCGCGCGAGGCCATTC
>CAYRLR010000284.1:0-4375 GCA_964424975.1 uncultured Anderseniella sp. | reverse complement strand
GGGGCATTTCCTGCAAGACAGTGCGCCGGTTTTACCTGGTTTTCCTTACAGCTTACAGGTCATCAGGCTGAAACCGCCTTTGCCAGCCTGCAGAAACCGGCGACATCTACTTCTTCAGCCCGCATGTTCGGTTCCAGGCCGGCTTGTTCAATAAGGGCCGCTGGATCACCACCTAATGTCTTGAGACTGGAACGCAACATCTTGCGTCGTTGACCAAAGGCGGCTGCAGTAACCTTCTGCAATACCGCGACATCACAATCGACAAGCGGTGCAGTCCGCGGGGTGATATGCACGATGGATGATGTGACCTTGGGTGGCGGCGTAAATGCTTGCGGAGACACGTCGAACATTTTCACGGCATGGCTGCGCCATTGTGAAATGATCGACAACCGGCCATAGGCGTCATCTCCGACGCCGGCGCAAATGCGATGTGCCACTTCCTTCTGAAACATCAAGGTCAGTGATGACCAGAAAGGCGGCCATTGAGGCCTGGTCAACCAGCCTGTCAGCAGGGGAGTCGCTATGTTGTAGGGAAGGTTGGCGACAATTTTGACCGGTTGTTGTCCGGCAATGGCCACCCAGTCGGTTGTTAATGCATCGCCGTGTATCACCGTCAGTTTGCCCGGCCAGGCAGTCGAAATGTCCGCCAGTGCCGGCAGTGCGCGCTCATCGCGCTCAACTGCCACAATCCGGTCTGCCCCTTCCATCAGCAGGGCCCGGGTCAGTCCGCCGGGTCCGGGGCCGACTTCGATCACCGTGAAACCCTCAAGAGATCCGGCCGTGCGGGCGATTTTCCGTGTCAGGTTCAGGTCAAGCAGGAAGTTCTGGCCGAGGCTCTTTCGGGCCGAAAGCCCGTAACGTTCGATGACTTCGCTGAGGCGGGGCAGGGTGTCGTCTGCAGCTTCAGTCATCCGGTAGCCGACGACACGATATCGCCGGTCATGCGCGCGGCCTGCTTCACCGCGGCGATGAAACTTGACGGGTTGGCAGTGCCGGTGCCCGCCAGTTCCAGCGCGGTACCGTGATCGGGAGATGTTCTGATAAATGGCAGGCCCAATGTCGTGTTGATACCTTCATGAAAACCAATGGCCTTGACGGGTATCAGCGCCTGATCATGATACATGCACAAGGCGGCATCATAGGTCGCACGGGCCTGTTCGTGAAACAGCGTATCGGCTGAAACCGGGCCGAAGGCAGTCAGGCCTGCCTGTTTGAGCGCTTGCACTGCCGGTGCGATAATGTCTCTGTCTTCAAGTCCGATAGCGCCGTTTTCACCGGCATGCGGGTTTAGCCCCGCCACCGCGATGCGCGGCTGCGCAATATCAAAGTAACGCTTCAGGCCGAGATCAATAATGTGAGCCTGGGTAACGATGGCGTCATGGGTCACTGCTGCGGGAACCTGCGCCAGGGGGATGTGAACACTCAGGGGTATCGTGCGAAAGTCACCTGCCGACAGCATCATTACCGGTTGGGCCGGATAGCCGGCCATAACGGCAAGGTGTGCCAGATAATCTGTATGGCCCTCATGCCTGAAGCCGGCCTGATACAATGTCGCCTTATGGATGGGGGCAGTCACCATTCCCGAAATATCCCCGTCAAGGGCCAGCTTCACGGCCAGGTCCATCCATTCGATAACCCGACTGGCGGACTGCGAACAAGGCTTGCCGGCGCGCGCCTCGTGCTCAAGGGGAAGGTCAAGCACAGGCAGTCCACGCTCGAAGGCACGCGGGACATGCGACATGCAGGTGATCCGGATTATTTCAATTGAAGAGTGTTCTGTCAGGTGCGCACGACGGCGAAGCGTCTGGACGCAACCGATGACGCCGAACACCGGCAGCGCGTGCTGTGCGGATAGCCGGTAGGTAGACAGTATGATATCGGCGCCGATGCCTGCCGGTTCGCCCATCGTTACTGCCAGGGGTGAGATTTTGTTGGTCATTGCCGTCCACAGGCCCGGTTCAGCTTGTTGAGGTTGGTCTCTACGGTTTGAACGCCGGGTCCTTGTAGTCAATGAAGCTGTCCTTGCGGGCTTCTGCCATCGCCTGCTGTATCACTTCGTCAAGCCGTTCGCTGCGAAGCGATGCCTTGATCTGCTCGCGACTTGGCATAGGCGGTGATATTTTGCGGACTCCACAGTTTGCAATTAATTGAATACCTGATCGACCCGGGATTGGCCCTATCATTTTGCGGGTGCCGGCCTTGCGAAGCGCTTCCTGCAACTGGCCTGGCAATTTTCCGAGATCGGCCTCAATGGGTTTGCCTATCTTGACGTCGAACACATCCTTGCTGGCCGCCCTGATGGTCTTGCAGCCTCTGTAACGACCCATGATCTGTTGCGCTTCAACGCTGCGCGCATACAAGAGCTGCTGACGCATAGCTTCGGTGGTTTTGCCTACCGGCAGATTGACTTGCTGCAGGGTGACAACAGTGACCGGCTTCATTTGCGGGTCTGACATGATCTCATTAATCTTTGCGTCAACAGCGGCGTCGTTAATATCGACCGAGGTGTCCGTCTGCTGCTGTGACATGACCCATCTGATATAGAGTGTGCCTTCAATCTGGTTTTTCAGCGTGGTTTCATTGACGTCTTTTTCCGCAAGGCGTTTCTTCAGGTCAGCGCGTGACACTTTCATGCGCTCGACCATATTGCTCACGCGCTCGTCGAGGTCCTTGTCGGGGATCTTGAAATTCTGTGTGCTGGCTTTTGATTTTGCGACTTTTTCGTTGATCAGGGTCGAAAGTATACGCTTGCGCGATGCAAAATCCGTACTGACCCGCGCGCCCAGCGCGTTTTCCAGGTTGATCCGCTGGGAAATGTCAAAATTGGTAATGGGCAGATCATCAACCGTGACGGCAACACCTTGAGCGTTTCTCAGGCTGACCTTCTCGATACCATTGGAGGGTCGGGCATTTGCCAGGGCCGCATCGGTTGCACCCAGTGACGAATTACCGACAAGCGCATTGGCAGGTTGCGCCCCGCCTGTGTCTGCGCCCGGTTGCCCCACAGTCGCCGATGGGCTGCCTGCAGGTTTATCGTCTCCAAAATAGTCGTACAGATCAACTTGATTCCCGCACCCTGCCAACAGCAGAAGCGCAGCCGTCAAGGTGCTGATCGTCAAGCCAGATTTTGCAGGGCCGACAGACCACAGCGTCTTCATGATTCTACCTGTTCCTCATTCACCCGACAGGCTCGACCCCAGGGACGTGCTGCCAAGCGTAACCAGCTCAACATCCAGCAGGAACGAACGGTCCCTCACAGAATCACGGTCAGTCAGGAACTCTTCCTTGTACCGGAATTTGACTTTGGCACAGTCGCAGTTGAAGCCCACACCTACGTAGCGGTCGATGAAGAGGTCACTGTCCAAATCATACCGCCCGCCGCCAAAGACACTTATACCTCGTCCGACATCCAGTTCTGCCGATCCCCAGATTTGTTGAAGATCGTCCTCGCGACCGTACGCTACCGCCTTGTCCACTTTCACGTAATTCAGGGCCGTTTTAAGGCGTGAGAACGTCGCGCTTACGCCAATGTCCTGTTCGCGGACAGCAAGGCTTTCCGGATCAAAGCGGGCCTGATAACTCAGCTTGTAGTTTTCGGTTGGTTGCAGCCATACAGCCGCGACCAGATCCGAGAATGTATCGTCGAGGCCGGACCCGTCCACGAAACTGTTTTGTCCGGCAATGTGATAGGACTGTCCAAAGCTGGCATTGAAAGAGCCGCCGTTTTCAAATCCGAGTGTGTACAGAAAGCCTGCGTTCACACGAGTGCCGCCCTCGTAGCGGTCATTCCCGGTGAAGCGGTTCTCTAGGAACAGGTTCGACGTGGCATAGTTCAGCGAGATCGCATCTTCATTGCCCCATTTCGACGTATCGCCTTCATTCCTGGAGGATATAATTTGTGCGATAGGTGTGAGCACATGGGTGCCAAGACCATCCGCCTTCAGCAGTGGCATGCGGATGTCCACACCTCCCGAAGGCAGGATGCGCGCCTCTGTCACTTCACCGTATTTTGGTGTTGGGTCCGAATTGACCTCTTCTTGTTCGGGCACTCCGTTTGACAACAATACATCGCCGCGCAGGCGACCAAATGGCGTAACGATCACACCTGCGTCAGTCACGATCTCCTTACGCCAGTGGAGTTGAGTTGTCGCGCGCACCTGGCGTGTACCCTGTACGACGTCAACGCTCTGTGGATTTGTATCGTAAACAACAAACGACCTGTCCCGGAAGAGGCTGTAGATATCCGTGCTCAGACCCAGTTCGCCGCCCAGTACGGGGACGTCGAAGGTGTAATCATGCCGGAAATAGGGCGCTGCTGTCGGGAAGGTGTCCTGATTGTCGGTTTGCTGCAGTCCCTTGAAATTGTAAGCCCGAA
>CAYRLR010000283.1:0-4389 GCA_964424975.1 uncultured Anderseniella sp. | reverse complement strand
CACGATCTGGCAGCCATCAATCCGAATTGATCAGGATACTCCAGAGCAATATCTATCCACACTGATGGATATTGCTCTGATACATGCGAACCGGTAGAGCCTGGCAACCAGGTCAGGCCGCGTGTGTTGCCGTGGCAGCCGGTTCGGTCAAAATGGCATAAAGCCCTTCCGCCTTGTCTGTGCCGCGCAGTTTCTCGACCACTGTAGCGTCGCGCAGCAGGCGTGAAATACGCGCCAGTGCCTTCAGATGGTCTGCGCCGGCGCTTTCCGGGGCCAGCAGCAGAAACACCAGATCAACGGGATTATCGTCAACAGAGTCAAACTTGACCGGGGACGCCAGCCGGGCAAACAGCCCGTATACCTTGTCCAGCGCCTGGAATTTGCCGTGCGGAATGGCAATGCCCTGCCCAAGACCGGTTGATCCCAGTTTTTCCCGCCGCAACAGGGTCTCGAAGATCACCTGCGACTCGAGGCCCGAAATCCGCGCGCCTTCCTGCGCCAGTTCCTGAAGCAACTGGCGTTTGCTGGACGCCTTGAGATTAGGCACGACGGCATTACTGGAAATTATGTTCGACAATTGCATGATTGACTGTTCTCCATGCACTTTGTGTATCAGTATCCGGTCCAGCGAAGGTCCGGAAGGCTCAGGCAATTCAGTCGGTCAGCTCGTCAGTTCCCGCCTGGGTCCAGCCACCCGACATTTCCGTCCTTGCGCTTGTAGACCACATTCAGGCTGCCATTGCGGCCATTGCGGAACAGCACAAATTGTTCATTCGTGAAATCAAGCTTCATAACCGCCTCACCAACCGACAGCTCATCGATGCTGGCCGTTGATTCCGCGATAATCACCGGGTTCAGATCATCCGGCTCTTCTGTTGCCCCCTCAGCATCCGCCTGCAGGACATACGCAGCAGCGGGCACCACGTGCACGGGTTCCTTGCGGGCAAGGTGATGATCCTTCAGGCGCCTTTTGTACCGCCGCAGCCGGGTTTCCAGATGCCCCACGGCCGTGTCCGCCGCGCTGTGCGCGTCACCGCCGTTGCCGTTGGCATTCAGGACCAGGCCGGTGGTCAGATGCAGCGTAATCTCGCAGTCGAAACCGGAGCGCTGTTTTTCGACCACCACCAGGCAGCGAACGATCCCGTCGAAATATTTTGCAACATCTTTATGGATGCGTCCTTCGACGTGCTCACGCAATGCGTCGCCGATGTCGAGGTTCTTGCCGGTTATCTGAATCTGCATGATTTAAGACTATCCCTGTTTCGAAGACCAAGTCTGTCGAAAGCTGATTACATTTTCAATATTGACTGTTTCGATCGGACCTGCTTAAGCGCGATCCGGTAACAATGCCCGATTTGATGTTTTGAATCCGAGTTCCCCGATCAAGGCGCGCGGAACCTATTGCGACGCGCTCAGCTTGTCAATCAACCTATGAAAAGAATGTGGGAAAGTTTTGTCGGCCGTATCTGGCATGCACGCAATTGCGAATTCGGGTTGGTTCAACGAAACATTTCAACCTGCCTGGGCACCATGCCGCCCCGTGAAAGTGTTCGGGCCTGCCAACAAAGGCATGCAAAATCAAAAGCTTGGAGCTTGGGTTTGGCGCAGTCCAAAAAGCGGACGGCTCTAGCTGGCTTCCTGCATGCGTTTTTGCCGCCGCCGCATGATGGACGATGGAATATGCATGGCTTCACGATATTTCGCCACCGTTCGCCGGGCAATCTCGACCCCATCAGCGCACAACTGGTCGACAATCTGATCGTCCGACAGAATTTTTGCGCCGGTCTCTTCATCGATCATTGCCCGAATTCTGTGCCGTACCGATTCAGCAGAATGATCATCACCACCGGCTGAAGAAGAAATCGCCGTGGTGAAAAAATATTTCAGCTCGAACACGCCGCGCGGGGTTTCGAAGTACTTGTTCGATGTGACGCGGCTGATCGTGGATTCGTGCATGGAAATGGCATCGGCGACTGTCTTGAGATTGAGCGGGCGCAAATGCTCGACGCCGTACATCAGGAAGGCGTCCTGCTGGCGCACGATTTCACGCGCCACCGCCAGAATGGTGCGGGCGCGCTGATCCAGGCTTTTGACCAGCCATGTCGCGTTTGCCATACAGTCGGACAGATACAGTTTGTCGGTATCGCGCGTCGTGCCGCTGCTCACCTGGGCAAAATACTGATTGTTGACCAGCACCCGCGGCAGTGTTTCGGTGTTCAGTTCGACAACCCAGCTGCCATCATGGGCAGGCCGCACGATGACGTCCGGTACCACCGGTTGCACGATCACCGTACCAAACACGTTGCCGGGTTTCGGATTGAGCGAGCGCACTTCGTCGGCCATGTCACGCAGGTCATCCATGTCGACCCTGCACATGGTTTTGAGCTTGGCAAAGTCATGCCGGGCAAGCAGGTCCAAATTGTCTATGAAAATCTGCATGGCGGGGTCAAGCCGGTCACGCTCGGCGAGCTGGATGGACAGGCATTCTTTCAGATCGCGGGCCAGGATGCCGGGTGGATCAAAAGTCTGCACGATTGTCAGGGTCTGTTCGACCAGGTCCATATTGGCGCCCAGCGTGTCGGCAATCGAGCCGATATCCCCGGTCAGGTAACCGGCTTCGTTGACCATGCCGATCATGTGTGCACCGATCATGCGCATGGCCGGATCGGACACGGCCAGGTGAAGCTGTTCCGTCAGGTGATCGGAAAGTGTGTGTTCGCTGGCAAGCGTCGCATCGAAAGCCATTTCGCCATCATAGCCGCCACCGCCACTGCCGCCTGCGGTGTTGCCGGTGCTGGACAGCTGCCAGCCTGAATCCTGCATTCCCATGGGGTCTGCGGCTTCACGATTGATTTTATCGGCGGTGGCCTCGTCAGCGTAGACGTTCTCCAGGCCGGTATCGAACTGGTCGAGGTTTTCCGGCGTGTTTTCACCTGATGCAATCTGTTCAGCGGTGTCCTTGATATCTGTGCCGGCTTCCGCCCGGCCGGCCTCGGCATCGCTGTCAGATACAATGTCGCGGCCTGCGTCGTCGCTTTCGTCGCGCTCCAGCAACGGGTTCGACTCCAGTTCGCTCTCCACATAGGCCTGCAACTCGAAGTTCGACATTTGCAGCAGTTTGATGGCCTGCTGCAGTTGCGGCGTCATGACCAGGGATTGCCCCTGGCGCATTTGCAGTTTCTGACTCAACGCCATCGCTGGCAAACTCCCTGCACAACAAACCGAAGCACCGCGGATTCGGTTGAACCGGTATGCTTGCTCAAACACTTCATGCGCGATCAGGTCTCCCGGTCTGGTTGCAGCAACCGGAAACCATCCTGATCCGGCGCGTGATCGACGGGTCTTGCAGACTTTATCCGCTCACCGAACTTGCCGACGGGATATTAAAGGCTGAAACCTTCACCAAGGTAAAGACGCCGCACGTCCGGGTGCGCAACGATCTGTTGTGGTGTACCTTCCATTAATACGTGGCCCTCATGGATGATAAGGGCTCGATCAATGATTTCGAGGGTTTCTCGGACGTTGTGATCCGTAATAAGCACCCCGAGGCCCCGAGAGGTGAGCTGTCGCACCAGTTGGCGAATATCATTGATCGCAATTGGATCAATCCCTGCGAAGGGTTCGTCGAGCAGGATGAACCGGGGATTTGCGGCAAGGGCTCTGGCAATTTCAACCCGTCGTCGCTCTCCGCCAGACAATGCCATAGCTGGCGAATTCGTGATATGTGTGATCTGAAACTCATTTAGCAATCCACGCAACTTACGTTCGCGCTCAGTGCGGTCGGGAACATGTAACTCCAGCACCGCGCGAATATTGTCCTCAACCGTAAGTGCCCGGAACACGGACGCTTCCTGGGGCAGATATCCAATTCCCAACCTGGCTCGCTGATACATCGGCAAGTCAGTGATATCTACTCCATCGAGCGATATGGTCCCTGAATCGGCAGCGATCAGGCCGGTGATCATGTAGAACACCGTCGTTTTCCCTGCACCATTGGGACCAAGCAACCCTACGGCTTCTCCTCGGCGGACCGACACGCTGACATCATTGGTGACCATGCGCCGTTTGAAGGACTTGCGCAGATTACGCGCAACAAGGCCCTCTTGCGGTGCAGAACCCGGTCTCCGCAGTGTCTGGCGGGAGGGCTGTTGTGCCCGTCTGCCAAACAACGAAGACCAAAACGATGACTTGCCGGTTCGCTTCACGTATTTACCGCTCTACAGGATTAAGGTTTGCTGAAGCCGTATGGTTAATGTTTGCTGAATTTGCAAGCTGCAACCATGTTTGAGCCTCTTGGAAAGGGAAACTTGCCGATCAGTTTGCGGGTTTGGCGGCACCCGCCGTGTTCTGGTCGGGGTCGAAATTGAATTTGACACGGCCCCCTGAAAA
>CAYRLR010000282.1:0-4416 GCA_964424975.1 uncultured Anderseniella sp. | reverse complement strand
AAGGAATTTGCGACCTGCCTTAACGGAATTCAAACCTTTCGAACTCGACTTTGGAAGGGGGTGTCCCGATTTTTTTTAATCCGGACTGAATTGCAGCACGCAGCGGAGCTGGCCCGCAGAACCAGAGTTCGGCGCCTTTGGCGTCAAACGGCAGGTGATCCACGAGCTTTTGTGCATCCAGCCGCCCCTGTGAAGATGCATGCAGTGTCCAGGAAAATCCGGGAACTCTTTGCGCGGCTTCCGTCAACGTGTCGGTCCCGACCGCTTCACCGGCCTCCTTTACGCAATAGACCAGGTGAACAAGCCTGCTCTCGGATGACTGCAGTGCCTGAGACATTGCCAGGAACGGTGTTATGCCGATTCCACCGGCAAGCCATACCTGCCTGTCGGATCCCCTGGCATAGTTGAAGTGGCCATAGCCGCCTTCGATTGATAGCGCGTCTCCCGGTTTCAGATCGTCTCGCAGCTTTCTGGTAAAGTCTCCAAGAGGCTTGATCGCGAAGCCGACCGATCCGTCCTTGCCGATTTTCGCTATTGTGAAAGGATGGGGTTCTCGCAAGCCCTTTTTATGTGCCTTGAGAAAGGCGAACTGTCCCGGTTTGGCTTTGACCGGTCGCCCGGTTGGTGTTGCCGTCACCAGGGTGGCGCCATCAACCGCAGTCACGCCCGCAACCAGATAGGCGCGGCGCTTCATGGGTGCCAGCAGTTGTGTATACAGATAGCTGGCCACGCCTGTGGCGGCACAAAGATTCAGATAAACTGCCAGTAACGCGGTTGAGTCGAACGGTCGTTTAATGAAGTTCAGGTGCAGCGCAACCAGAATGAATGCCAGTCCCATAAAGCGATGGCTGAAGCGCCATACCTGATACGGCAACTCCAGCCGGGTTGTGGGAATGCGTCCCACCAGGCTGATGGCGATCAGCGTTACCAGGCAATAAAAGGCAAATTCACCAATATCGCCAGCCAGTTCGTTGAGTTGACTGGTCAGGGCGAGACCCTTGAAATTCGGGGTAACAAAATAGTGCGCCAGTATGAGGACGAAAATGCTGATGCCGAGCTTCCTGTGTGCCGCGTAAACCCGATCCAGGCCACCAAACAGGTACTCCACCGGCCGAAACCTGGTCGCCAGCAACTGCGACATGGCCATGCCTGCAAAGGCCGCTGACGAGCAGGCGATAGAGAAGGTTGTTGCAACCCCCGTGTGACTGGCAGCGGGAACTGCAAGTATCGCCGCGGTAAGGCAGACCAGAATTATCAGCCAGGAACCCAGTGAGGGCATGAGCGCCATCCCATTGATTTTTAACCTACACTAGTTCAATCTTGATGGGCTGCAACCCCCAAGTATTGCCAGCGATCACCTTGTTGAAGATGGTTCGGGGCGGCAACTGGCTCAAATGCGCGGGGCGGTCTGTAATGATGAAAAGTCTGTTGCAGGCGTTGTCTGTCAGGGCATTGAAGACAGTGGTCACCATGGTTGTACTGGCCGGTGTTTTGCTATGGAGTTCTTCCAGCCTGCGTGCCCAGGCGCCCTTGAGCCTGAGTTCCGACGAGGCCTGGCTGGTGATTGCAAGCAGGCCGTCGCGCAACGCCTCGATCGATCTTGCGCGCAAATACCAGGCACGATTTTCATCTGTCGCGGTTCTCGGTTCATCCAATGGCTACTATGCGGTCGTACTTGGCTGGGCTGACAAGAACCGCCTGCAGCAACTGAAGGTGCGACTGGTAGAGGCGGGCAGGATTCCTTCTGACAGCTACCTGAGCACGGGCCGGCGGTTTGTATCCGCGGTGTGGCCAGACCGCGTCTCAGCGATTTTTCCGGCGTCCAGCCAGGTCGCGGCACTGAGGTTGTCAAGCGATGATGGCGGCAAAGCGGTATCGCGACAACCTGGAACACTCGCACGGGTGGTTGGCCTGGACCCTTCGGGGGACAATTACCTGTCTGTGAGAACCGGGCCGGGATCGCAATTCGCTGAGGTGGATAGACTGTCGCCGAACGAGCTTGTGTCGATCATTGGCCGGTCCGGCAAGTGGTTCAAGATCGTAACCGAATCCAATTCGACCGGATGGGCCTTCGAGCGTTATATTGTAGCCGGTGCAGCACCTGCACAGACGAAGCACCGAAGGGTTGTCACCAAATCCGACGTCGATCGTTTTGTGAGAACCTTCAGTCGGTTGCCAGCGGCCGATATTGCCACCTATCGCACAATCTATTCAGAAAATGTGCAGTGGTATGACAAGGGCACCAGGACCGTTTCCGAGATCGTGGAGGAAAAGGCCAGGCTTTTCGCCAAGTGGCCGGACAGAAACAACTCAATCAGGACAATCGATATTGCAGCACTCGGATCAGCGCGCTTTCTTGTCAACTACACTGTAAGATTTGAGCTGGCGAACGACGTCAGGTCGTTGTGCGGGCACTGGCATGTCGAACTGCTTGTCGCGCAACAACCGGACGACACGCTGCGGATCGAAAGAGAAGACGGGCGCGACCTGCATCAGGACTGCACGCCACCACGCGTTGCCGGTCAGACTGCCTCCCCTCAAACAGTCACCGCGGAACCTGCTCCAGTCGCAGCGCCTGCGACTGCCGCGAAAACAAAAGTCGCACTGGTTATAGGCAATGGCCGTTACAGCAACGTGCCGGAACTGGAAAACCCGTCAAACGATGCATCTGCAATGGCCCAGGTTCTGCGAGACATGGGATTTACTGTCGTCTCGGGCGTAGACCTGGAACGTCTTGATATGGAGCGCAAGATTGCCGACTTTGCACGCGCTGCGGCATCTGCCGATGTATCCTTGTTCTTCTATGCGGGGCATGGCATCCAGGTCGCAGGACGCAACTACCTGGTGCCGGTCGAAGCTGCAGTGAAGGACCAGACATCGCTGGCGTTTGAACTGATCGACGTCCAGAAGGTGACCCAGTTTATGGGAGGAAACGGCAAAACCTCGATCATCCTGCTGGATGCCTGTCGCGATAATCCCTTGACGCGATCCCTGGCGCGCAGCCTCGGTGCCTCAAGGTCTGCAAGTGTGGGGCAGGGGCTGGCTCCCATCCGTGCCGAGCATGGCGGCATGCTGATCGGGTTTGCCACAGCGCCCGGAAACGTCGCTGCCGACGGAGATGGAATGGCCAATTCGCCGTTTACGACAGCCCTGCTGAAGCACTTGCCCACGCCGGGGTTGGAGATTGAACTGGCGATGAAGAAGGTCAAGGCCGAGGTGTTGCGGTTGACCAAAAACAAGCAGCGCCCGTGGCACAATTCAGACCTTGCCCGCGAGATTTATCTTGTTTCCAGAAAATGACACGCGGCCCGTGTTGAATGGCCAAACCGGTCCGATTGCAGATTACCAAGCGATGCCGTTGCCTTAACGGAAATCCCTGACTAGACTTTGTTCCGGTCATCTGGAAATACGAGGCGACACATCATGAAATTCCGGTGGATATTCACTTGTGCACTTGCTGCGATTGTAATGAGCGTTCCCGCAGCGATTGCCCAGAACACTGTTGACAGCAATTCGATTGTTGATGCGCTGAAGTCGAAAAAGAAGCCACTGACGAGGAGCCTTTCGGCCCCGCCAGCCGGCATCAAACCCACCGACCGTCAGTTCATTGATCGCTTGCGGGGCAACACGCGCGGAATCCGGTTTGAGGAGCGCAAGCAGCTTGCCACGATTGTCAAAAGTTACGAGCTGTCCTCGATCGATCTGGAGATCAATTTTGATTATGACTCCGACAAGATATCGGTGCAGGCCAGGCCTGCCCTTGTCCAACTCGGCATTGCCCTGCGCAATGACGGTTTCAAGAATGCCGTTTTTCTGGTCAGCGGGCATACCGATGCGACGGGCGGCGATGCCTATAATCTGGATTTGTCGGAGCGCCGGGCGCGTTCCATTGTCGGCTTCCTGGAGGCGACTTTCCATATCAACAAGTCGCGCTTGATTGCGGTGGGATATGGTGAGGAGCAACTCAAACACCCCCATGATCCCGAAGCGGCAGAGAACCGGCGCGTCACCATCGTGAACATGACCAGGTGATGGTGAGGATTGCGGACATGACAAAACTCTGGCGTGTCTGGCTTGTTGTTGTGCTTTTTGGCGCCGGATGGGTATCCACGGCGCACGCAGAACGGCGCATTGCCATGGTTGTCGGTAATTCCGGTTACCTGCATACAACCGAACTGCTGAACCCGATCAACGATGCAAGTGACCTGTCGAACAAACTGACAGGCCTGGGTTTTGAAGTGCTGACCGGCAATGACCTGACCGGCGACGAGTTTTCGAGGCTACTGGTGCAGTTTTCACAGAAGCTGCAGGGGGCCGACGTTGCACTGTTTTTCTATGCCGGCCATGGCATCCAGTATCGCGAAACCAACTACCTGGTTCCAATTGATGCCAAACTGAGCAATTCCTTTTCTTTGA
>CAYRLR010000281.1:0-4418 GCA_964424975.1 uncultured Anderseniella sp. | reverse complement strand
TTCCTGTCGCCTGGACCTTTTGCGTCGCTCATATCAGGTCTCCGTCACCCATTTTGCGTAGATCGGATAGCCGCCGGCCTGCAGCAACAGCGTGGTTTCGTGCAGCGGCAGGCCGACAACACAGCTGTAAGACCCGCTCATCCAGCGCACGAACGCCGATGCCTTGCCCTGGATGGCATAGCCGCCGGCCTTGCCGCGCCATTCGTCGCTCATCAGGTAGGCATCCATGTCCGCGCGCATCAGCCGCTTGAAGCGAACCTTGGTGTCAACCACCCGGGTCCGCTCGCGCCCGTCGGGAGACACCACGGCAATGGTGGTGAACACCCGGTGCGAACGCCCCGACAACAGCCGCAGCGCATCGCGCGCCTCGTCCGTCGACTGCGGCTTGTCAATCACGCGGCGGCCAACGCTGACCACAGTATCGGCAGCCAGCACGAAGACATTGTCGCCGAGATTGCGCACCAGCGGCGCATCGCGCGCAGCCTGCACCTTCTCGCGCGCCAGCCGCAGCGAAAGCGCCCTGGGGGATTCGCGCTTGTGTTGCGTTTCATCAATATCCACCGGGTTGAGCAGGTCCGGGTATATGCCCACCTGCTCAATCAGCGACAGCCTGCGCGGCGAGGCGCTGGCCAGTACCAGCTTTGCATCCTTGATCGACATCTCGTGAGCCTTCTGAAGCCTGCTGAAACCTGATTGTTTCCGAACTTTCAAGGCAACTTCAAGAGATCGGCTGATCCCTTGCTGCCCTGATGATTCAAGCGGTA
The DNA here is from genome assembly GCA_964424975.1 of uncultured Anderseniella sp. Taxonomy (GTDB): domain Bacteria; phylum Pseudomonadota; class Alphaproteobacteria; order Rhizobiales; family Aestuariivirgaceae; genus Anderseniella. The sequence goes on along the minus strand of CAYRLR010000281.1, from coordinate 3,654 downwards.
TGTGCTACAGATTCCCGGTATTTGTCCAGAGACGAGCAAGCCGGGACGCGTATCACCTCACATTTGGCAGGCCGGTGTCACCAAACCGCTCCCGCATGCGCTTGATCAGATGGTCCCTGCAGCCGCGATAGCCATCCAGTATCTGTTCGCGGCTGCCCACCGAGGCCGATGGATCCATGGTCGGCCAGTACACCACCTCGATCGCCATGGTGCGGGTCAGTTCCATGGCCTTGTGATGGGCTTCCGGGGACAGCGAGATCACCAGGTCAAAGCTCGAATCTACCAGGTCATCGAATGACTTGGCCTTGTGTTTCGACACATCGACGCCGATTTCGTCCAGCACCTCGATGATGAATTCGTCGCGCTCGCCCGGGCGCACGCCGCAGCTGTCCACAAACACCCGGTGTCCGTAATAGTGCTTCATGATGGCCTCGGCCATGGGTGAGCGGATGGCATTGTGCGAACAGGCAAACAGCACAGCGCCGGGCAGGTCCGCGGTCATGGTTTCGGTGCCCGCATGTTCAGCCGCGCCAATGCAGCACGCACACCAGCGTAAACAGTCGCCGGGCGGTATCGAAGTCCACGGTAATCTTGCCGTCCAGCCGGTCCATCAGAACCTGGCTGCCCTCGTTGTGCAGGCCGCGTCTGGCCATGTCGATGGTTTCGATCTGGCTCGGCGTTGCGGTGCGGATCGCCTGGTAATAGCTTTCGCAGATGCCGAAATAGTCTTTCACGATGCGCCGCAGCGGCGACAGCGCCAGCACGATCACGCTCAACGTTTCGCCGGCCTCGTTGCACACATTGAACACCAGCTTGGTGCCGTCGATCGACAGGTTGAGGGAATACGGACCGCTTGCCTTGTCGACCACCTCGAAGCTGTTGCTCTCAAGCAGGTCGTAAATGGCCACCTTGCGCTCGTGATCCACATCGGCGGAGAAGGTCTTGGACAGCGTATTGTCCAGGTTGACGGCGACCAGTTTGTTGTTGTCGGTGTCCATGTCCCGGGCTTCCAAAGCACTTGCGCTTCAAATGTTTACGTTCGCCTGTCCCGCAAAACCGCATAGGTTTTTGCGGGATCAGCCGCATCGTGCGATGTAACGGCCTTCTTCGCTTCGCACAAGTGCATGCATCAGGGCAAGTTCAACCGCATGGCCACCGAGCGCGCATGCGCCTCCAGGCCCTCAGCGCGCCCGATGGTAATGGCGTCCGGGCCAATCGCCCGCAAGGCATCGGCACTGCATTTCAGAATCGAGGTGCGTTTCATGAAATCGAGCACGTTGAGCCCGGAAGAATACCTGGCACTGCGCGCAGTCGGCAGCACGTGGTTGGGTCCGCCAACATAATCGCCAACCGCTTCAGGCGTAAACGCGCCCAGGAATATGGCGCCTGCATTGTGTACCGCGCCAGCAATCTCGTCTTCGTTTTCGCACACGATCTCAAGGTGTTCCGGTGCCAGCCTGTCGACCAGCGGCACCGCGTCCAGCAGGTTGTCGACCATGATGATGCAGCCGAACTCCCGCCAGCTTGCCCCGGCAATCTCCGCCTTCGGCAGGGTCTTGAGCTGTGCCTCGACCGCATCACACACCTCGCGCGCCAGTTGCTCGCTGGAGCACACCAGGATCGATTGCGCAGACGGGTCATGTTCGGCCTGTGCCAGCAGGTCTGCCGCAATCCATGCCGAATTGGCGCTGGCGTCGGCCATCACCAGAACCTCGGACGGTCCCGCAATCATGTCGATGCCGACCGTGCCGAACACCTGCTTCTTGGCTGCCGCCACAAAGGCATTGCCCGGACCGACGATCTTTGCAACCGCCTGGATGGTGTCGGTGCCGTAGGCGAGTGCCGCAACCGCCTGTGCACCGCCAATGGTGTGGATCTCGGTGACCCCGGCAATGCGCGCTGCAGCAATCACCTGGGCATTGATCACGCCCTTTGGCGTCGGCACCACCATCACCAGGCGGTCCACGCCGGCAACGCGCGCCGGTATGGCATTCATCAGCACAGAGGAGGGATAGGCGGCCAGTCCGCCGGGCACATAGAGCCCGGCTGCCTGCACCGGCGTCCAGCGATGGCCAAGCTCGACACCCTTGTCGTCCGTATAGCGCTCGCTGCCCGGCAACTGCCGCTCATGATAGGCCGCGATACGCGCCGCGGCCGCCTGCAGTGCGGCCAGAATGTCGGCCGGGCATTTGTCGGCTTCCAGCTGGATCTGCTCTGCGGACATCCGCGCGCCCGTTGCAGGCAGGTCAAAGCCGTCGAAGCGCCTGGTATAGTCAGCCACGGCGGCATCGCCGCGCTGCCTGACGTCGTCGAGAATGCCGGCCACCGCATCATTCACGTCTGCGGCCTGTTCGCGCTTGTCGCCCAGCAAGCGGACAAAGTCAGCCTCGAAACCGGCATCATTGCTGTTCAGCCAGCGCGTCATGCCTGGGCATCCTTTGTGCTGATGTTGTCCGGCTCTGCGTCATGGTCGGGTCGCGCGCGCGCCGGCCAGGCCTCGCTCAGGTCCGCCATCGCCACTTCGATACACTCGACCTCGACACGTACCGCGCCGCCGCCAGCAAAGGACAGTTCGATGGTGCCTTCGGGTGCCTCGGCACCGGGGATGAAAGTCATGGCGAGCAGGGAGACAATTGCCGTCTTGTCGCTCATGATGATATTGCGCGCGGACACGCTGCGAACCCTCGATATCTGCACACCGCACTGGCGCCGCTCACCAGTGCCGCCGGCATTGCCCAGGTGATCATACCGGTTGGCAACCAGCGCCAGCTTGCCGGCAGCCTTCATCCAGCGCAGATCGCCGACCCTCAGCACACCATCCTGCAGGTGCGCGGAAATGATGGCCAGGTCTTCTTCGTCCAGTGCGGCAATCTTTACGGCGGGAGTATCGGCCATGTGCTTGGTCGTTTCTGTTTTCAGCCTTCAATCAGCTCGACGGGTCCGGTTGACCCTTCATCTCGCTCATGACGGCAAGGAATGTTTAAGGGTCGGGACCCTAATCGGAGATGCGCGAAATATCAGCCCCGCAGGCACTGAGTTTATCTTCCAGTGTTTCGAAGCCGCGATCAAGATGATAGACGCGGTGCAACATGGTTTCGCCTTCTGCCGCCAGGGCGGCAATGACCAGCGAAACCGACGCCCGCAGGTCGGTCGCCATCACTTCTGCGCCGTGCAACTGGTCGACGCCGCGCACGGTGGCCGTATCCCCGCTCAGCGAAATATCGGCGCCAAGGCGGGCCAGTTCCTGCACGTGCATGAAACGGTTTTCAAAAATGGTTTCGCGGATGACCGAGGTGCCGCCGGCCCGGGTCATCAGCGCCATGAACTGCGCCTGCAGGTCGGTCGGAAACCCGGGATAGGGTTGCGTTTCGACATCGACCGGCTTCAGCCCGTTGCCATTGCGCCTGACCCGGATGCCATCGTCCTCGAGATCGATCGTGGCGCCGGCCTGTTCCAGCACCGAAATCATGGCGGTCAGGTTGTCGGCCCGCCCGCCGCGCAGTTTCACGTCACCGCCGGTCATGGCAACCGCCATGGCGAAAGTGCCGGTTTCAATCCGGTCGGCCAGAACCTCGTGCGTTGCGCCATGCAGTTCGTCGACGCCCTGGATGGTCAGGGTCGAGGTGCCGATGCCGTCAATTTTCGCGCCCATCT
>CAYRLR010000280.1:0-4432 GCA_964424975.1 uncultured Anderseniella sp. | reverse complement strand
GCCTTCTGCGCGGTAACGCTGCAGAGAATCCTCAGTATTTCTACGATTACTATTGACCCGACCAGGACGGACTTCCTTGGCAAACCGCTGCAGATCAAGACTCCCCTCGTGGAATCATGGTTCGGAGAGGTGGCGGGACAGGCGATCATCAACTGGACGGTTCCGCTGGCAATCCTGTTTGCCATCCCGATCATGCTGTTGATCGGTTATGTCATGGAACGTGGCCTGATCCGGCATTTCTACAAACGACCGCATGCAGACCAGATTCTCGTGACATTCGGCCTGGCGATCGTATTGCAGGAAATCATCAAGGCATTTTACGGTGCAAACCCGATTCCGACCCCGGCCCCCGACGTTTTCAGAGGGTCATTCGATTTCGGTGTTCTGATCGGGTACGCACAGGATGCAATCATCTATCCTTACTGGCGGCTGGTGTACTTCGCGTTTTCCGCGCTGATTATCGGGCTGGTGTTTGCCTTCCTGCAATTCACCACATTCGGCATGGTGGTTCGCGCAGGGATGGCAGACCGTGAGACGGTCGGCTTGCTGGGCATCAACATCGATCGCCGTTTCACTATCATGTTTGGCCTTGCCGCAGCCGTCGCAGGTCTTGCGGGCGTCATGTACACACCGATCAACTCGCCCAACTATCACATGGGCATGGATTTCCTGGTGCTGAGTTTCGTGGTTGTGGTTGTCGGCGGCATGGGATCACTCGGCGGCGCGGTGCTGGCCGGATTCCTGTTGGGGATTCTGGAAAGTTTTGCATCAATGAATATCGTCAAGGGGTTTTTCGAAGCCATTTACCTTCCCTCGATCGATCAAATCGTCATTTACCTTGTAGCGATCATCGTCCTGCTGACCCGGCCACGCGGCTTGCTGGGGCGCAAGGGCGTGATGGAGGAGTGAGGCAATGTTGGCGCTTGATAAAAAAGACTCTTTGACGTTTCTGTTCGTTGTTGCAGTTACCCTGCTGGCACCGTTTCTGATGAACCCGTTTCCCGAGGCATCCGCACTTGCCCAGTTCAATGCAGGCTATCCTGATCTGATGCAGCGGTTTGCGATCTACGGGATCTTCGCCATTGGATTCAACATTCTGTTCGGACTGACGGGATATCTGTCTTTCGGCCACGCAGCATTTCTCGGTGTGGGGTCTTATGCAGCGGTGTGGATGTTCAAGCTTTTATCCATGAATATCATTCCGGGCATTCTGCTCAGCGTGCTGGTGGCTGGTGCGTTTGCGCTGGTGATCGGCTTTATCAGCCTGCGCCGATCAGGGATCTATTTCTCGATCCTGACGCTGGCATTCGCGCAAATGAGTTTCAGCCTTGCCTATTCGGTTCTGACCCCGATTACCAATGGCGAAACCGGGCTGCAACTGTCACTGAAAGACCCTCGTGTTCTGGACGGCATCAATACAAGCGGAGGCCTGCCGGTTACCAACCTGTTCGGTCTGGAGATGCGCGACAGCACGACGATGGATATCGCCGGCTGGTCGTTCAATTTCAGCGTCGGATACTATGTGTGCGCAGTCCTGATGTTGATTGCATTCTACCTTTCCATGCGGATTTTCCGGTCACCTTTCGGACTCATGCTCAGGGCCATCAAGACCAACCAGACGCGGTTGAATTATACCGGTCTGAACTCGCGCCCCTACACACTCGCAGCGTTCGTGATTTCCGGCATGTATGCGGGCCTGGCCGGCGGATTGCTTGCGTCGATGGACCCGCTTGCCGGTGCAGAGCGCATGCAGTGGACGGCTTCCGGAGAGGTTGTCCTGATGACCATCCTGGGGGGGGCCGGCACATTGCTTGGCCCGCTGCTTGGGGCCGGCTTCATCAAGTATTTTGAGAACATCTTCTCAAAGATAAACGACAACGTATTGCATACCTGGTTTTCGGTCATGCCTGAAAGCCTTGAAAATTTCCTGGTCACAATCATCCATCCGTTTGTCGGCAAGGGTTGGCATCTGACGCTTGGCCTGCTGTTCATGATGATCGTCATATTCCTGCCTGGCGGGCTGGTCGATGGCGGTACGCGGATCTGGAACAGGATAACCGGCAGAAACCGTACCCAGGTCGATGCTGATGCAAATCCAAAACCGGCTGAGTGAGGCGAGAAGTCCATGGGAATTCTTGAAATCAAGAACGTCAACAAGCGGTTCGGTGGACTGCAGGCTCTGGGTAATGTCAACCTGAATGTTGAAGCAGGTACCGTTCACGCAATTATCGGTCCAAACGGTGCCGGCAAGTCAACTTTGCTGAACTGCCTGGTCGGCAAGCTTTTACCCGATACCGGCACGGTGACGTTTGAGGGACAATCAATCCTGGGTCTCAAGCCGCACCAGATCAACCAGCTCGGCATCAGCCGGGTGTTTCAGACGCCGGAAATTTTCTCGACGCTTTCGGTATTTGAAAACGTCATGATTGCCTGTTTCGCGAAACGGGACGGATCGTTCCGGCTCAATCCCCTGACCAGCATCAGCGGCGAAAAGGATATTCATGACAAGGTTGAACAAATGCTGCTTGATGTGAACATGGCTGACAAGCGCAATGATATTGCAGCTTCGATGTCACGCGGCGACAAGCGCAGGCTGGAAATGGCCATGTGCCTGGCGCAGGATCCGAAGCTTCTGCTGCTTGATGAGCCCACGGCCGGTATGGCGCGCGCAGACACCAACAACACCATCGACCTGCTCAAGGAAATTGAAGAAAAACGTGGCATTACCATGGTGATCATTGAACACGACATGCACGTTGTGTTCTCGCTTGCCAACAAGATAACGGTACTTGCGCAAGGCACGCCGATCGTCGAGGATGTGCCATCCAAGATCAAGGGCAACGCAAAAGTCCAGGAAGCATATCTTGGAGGGGCACACGAATGACCCAGATTACCGAAGAGAATCCGAATGTCGCCTCACACGCTCCGGTGTATTTTGCAGCCCATGAGCTCAAGGCTTATTATGGCGAGAGTTATATCGTCCAGGATGTGAGCCTGAATGTTCACGAGGGTGAAATTCTTGCACTACTGGGTCGCAACGGGGCCGGCAAGACATCCACATTGCGTGCCATTGCCCGGCTTGACAGTCCGATGCTCACCCATGGTGAGGTGTGGCTGGACCATCAGCCGCTGCACATGATGCGTGCCTACGAGGCAGCCCAGTGCGGTGTTGGCCTGGTGCCGGAAGACCGGCGCATCATCCAGGGTCTCAGTGTTGAGGAGAACCTCAAGCTGGCCCAGATCGAAAAGCCGATTGGCTGGTCGATCGAGCGAATTTACGAACTGTTCCCGCGTCTCGGCGAACGCCGCAAACAGGAGGGGACGACATTGTCAGGCGGCGAACAGCAGATGCTGGCCATCGGCCGTACGCTGGCGCGCGATCTCAAGCTGCTGTTGCTTGATGAGCCCTATGAGGGTCTGGCACCGGTTGTTGTGCAGGAAATCGAGAAAACCCTGCACCTGATCCGTGAACAGGGCATTACAACCATCATCGTGGAACAGAACGCCATCGCTGCACTCAACCTGGCCGATCGCGCGGTTATCCTTGATACCGGCACGGTTGTTTATGATGGCACCGCGCGCGAAGTGCTGGAAAACAAGCAGTTGCGCCACGACTACCTGGCGATTTAGCGCCATTCACGCCTCCAGATGAAGCCGGTGAGGCCGGATCAGTCATGATCCGCCTTTTGCCTTGGTCCGCAAACCTGCCTTAAGGTGCTGATTTTACATTGAAAAATCACAATGTGATCAAATGCACATTGTTACGGATGACTTGCGGGCATGTTGTGTTCATCAAACGAACAGAAACGTACCCTCATGCGTATTTGGAGGCATTAGTGATGACCAGTTTTACAAAAATACTGATAGCGGGCCTGATTGCAGCAACAAGTGTGACTGCCAGTGTGGCAGCCGGTTCAATAGCCAACAGCAAGGCTTTGCAGACCGAACGCTCCAATGTAACAGTTATCTACAAGTCTGACGTACATTGGCCGGTCAAGGGACGCATATCGGTTGATCCCTGCAGCCTCTACGCCTGTGTTGAAGCCTGAGAGCCAAATCCCGGCAAGCAGGCACCTGAGCTGTCTGTGCCATTATACTACTGCCCCAGCTGCAGTTCATCCCAGTGCGCGATATAGATGGCGAACCATGGACACAAGCTGTCTGGTTGTTCTTCCAGCAGGCCTGCAAGAGATGAAACTTCCACCCACCTGGTCGCGCTGACTTCTTCAGTATCGAGAGAGATCGCCAGACAGCTATCGTCCGCATGACCGACAAAGACATGCACGCGCTCGTTCTCGACCAGACCGCCACCGACATCGGCACGGTACTCGAATATGCTGGTCTTGGTCAGTGGAACCGCAATGCCCAGTTCCTCGCCAATGCGGCGGGATGCGGCATGTTCCACGGTCTCGCCCCAATGCGGGTGGGAACA
>CAYRLR010000279.1:0-4437 GCA_964424975.1 uncultured Anderseniella sp. | reverse complement strand
GCCGAGCAGTTTTTCGACCTCTGACCGGCGTGTGGTCTCGTCAAACGAGATGCCGATATGGTCGGCATCGACATGACGCAGGTTGATGCGCTGTTCGCGGGCCCTGGCCACCAGTGCATAGGCACGTGCCGGGACCCGCACCGTGATGGTGTCGAAGAAGGCATCCGTGGTGACCTCGTAGCCCCATGTCTTCAGCGCATGCGCCGTGATCTCCGCAAACCGGTGGGCGCGCGCTGCCATCTTGCGAATGCCGCCCGGTCCCTGGTAGACGGCGAACATGCCGGCAATCACCGCCAGCAGAACCTGTGCCGTGCAGATATTGCTGTTGGCCTTTTCGCGGCGGATGTGCTGCTCGCGGGTTTGCAGCGCCATGCGCAGGGCAGGGCGTCCTTCGGCGTCGATTGACACGCCGATAACCCGGCCCGGAATGGCGCGCTTGAACTCGTCACGGGTGGCGAAAAACGCCGCATGCGGTCCGCCATAGCCCATCGGCACACCAAAGCGCTGCGCCGAACCCAGTGCAATGTCTGCTCCCAGTTCGCCGGGCGGGGTCAGCATGGCAAGCGCCAGCAGGTCGGTGGCCATGATGGACATGGCGCCTTGCGCCTTGAGACTTTTGATCTGTTCGCGGAAGTCGCGCACCTGGCCGCTGGAGCCGGGATAGGACAACAGCGCGGCAAACACCTTGCCGGCATCCAGGTCGGTTTCGGGGTCGCCCAGTATCAGTTCGAATCCGAAACCGCGGGCCCGGGTTTCAAGCACGGCCACGGTTTGCGGATGGGTATCGTGATCCACGAAGAAGGCATTGCGCCCGGTCTTTGACACGCGGTGCGCCATGGCCATGGCTTCTGCTGCCGCGGTGCCTTCATCAAGCAGCGATGCGCTGGCCAGTTCCAGCCCGGTCAGGTCGCAGACCATCTGCTGGAAGTTGAGCAAGGCTTCAAGCCTGCCCTGGCTGACTTCGGCCTGGTATGGCGTGTAGGCGGTGTACCAGCCGGGATTTTCCAGGATGTTGCGCAGGATGACCTTTGGCGTGACACAGCCATAATAGCCCATGCCGATCATTGACGTGAACACCTGGTTGCGGCCTGCCACCTTGCGCAAATCCGACAGCGCATTGCGTTCCGACAGCGGCACCGGCAGATCCAGCGCCCGGTCGGAGCGGATTTTCTTAGGGACCACTTTTTCCACCAGGTCGTCCAGGCTGGACGCGCCGACAGCCTTCAGCATGTCGGTCAGTTCACTGGTCTGCGGACCAATGTGGCGGGGAATGAAATTTGCGCCGGCCTGCAGGTCGGTCAATCGGGTGCGTGCTTCAGCCATGATAGGGACATTCCGTTATTTGGATACTGGATTGGAACAACAAGTCGAGGCGGGCCCGGGAACCAGGCACCGCGCGTGACAAGGCCGCTAGCCCTGTTCTGCAACAAACGCCTTGTAGGCGGCTTCATCCATCAGCCCGTCCAGTTCTGACGGGTCTGACAGCTTGAGCTTGAGGAACCAGCCTTCGCCTTCAGGTGCTTCATTGACCTTGCCCGGTTCGCCCTCGAGCACCGAGTTGATCTCGACAACCTCGCCTGACAGCGGCGCATAAACCTCGCTGGCGGCCTTGACGCTTTCCACCACGGCGGCCTCGTCGCCCGGTGCAACCGTCTTGCCGATAGCCGGCAGTTCCACGAACACCAGATCGCCAAGCTGTTCTGCCGCGTGCTGGGTGATGCCGATGGTGGCGACGTCGCCGTCAACGCTGATCCACTCATGTTCCTTTGAATATTTCACGGTGCTCATTGTAAAGTCCTCCAGTCTGAAGATTGTCTATCGTTTGAATGATTTGGCCACGAACGGCAGCTTGACGACCTGGGCGGGCAAAGCCTTGCCGCGCACCAGCAGTTCAAGCGCCTGGCCGGGTTTGGCAAGGTCGAGCGGCACGAAGCCCAGCGCAACGGGACCTTGCGCCGAGGGCCCGAATCCGCCCGATGTGATTACACCAACTTCCTTGCCGTCAGCCATGATAATGGTGCCGTCACGGGCAGGCGCGCGGCCTTCCGGCTTGATGCCGGCAATCCTGCGCGCGGCCCCTTGCGCGATCTCGCGCTGGATGCGCGCCGCACCGGGAAACCCGCCGGCTTCACGGCGATGCTTCTGGATCGACCACAAAAGGCCTGCTTCAACCGGTGAAACCGTTTCGTCAAGCTCGTGGCCGTACAATGACAGCCCGGCTTCCAGGCGCAGTGAATCGCGCGCGCCAAGTCCGATCGGCAGCACATCCGGGTGTGCCAGCAGCGCGCGCCACAAGCCTTGCGCGGCGTCATTGCGCACGGTGATTTCATAGCCGTCTTCGCCGGTATAGCCGGACCGGGTGACATAGATCCCGGACCCGTCAAACTCGAACGGCGCACCCTGCATGAACTGCAGTGCTGCGACGCCGGGCACAATCGTCTCCAGTGCGGCTTCAGCCCGCGGGCCCTGCAAGGCCAGCAGTGCCCATTGCGGCAATTTCTCGACAGTGACCGTGTCCGGCAGGCGCGCCTTGAGATGCGCAAAGTCAATCGCCTTGCGCGAGGCATTGACCACCAGATACAGGCGGCCTTGCGTATCGGGCAGGGCCGAGCGCGCCACCATCAGGTCATCGATGATGCCGCCGTCGTCGTTCAGCAACTGGGTGTAGCGCTGCTGGCCGGGTTGCAGTGACACGATATCGGCCGGCACCAGTGTTTCCAGCGCCCTGGCCGTGGTTTCGTGGTCAGGGCCTTTCAGCCAGGCCTGGCCCATGTGCGAGACATCAAACAGGCCGGCCTTGTCGCGGGTGTGGGTGTGTTCGGCAAGAATGCCGGAAGGGTACTGGACCGGCATCAGGTAACCGGCAAACGGCACCATGCGGGCGCCCAGCGCTTCATGCTCCGCTGTCAGCGGCGTTGTTTGCAGATTTTCCGGTGTTTCGCTCTCAGACAATTTTTATCTCCCGGCTCGTTCAAAAGGTTGACCTGCGCGCAACGACCGTCAAAGCCGCTCACTCAAGGCCCCCTCTGTCCGATACCTGAGAGATTTGACTGACCGTTTTGCAAGGATCAGCTTACGCCCTTCGGTGAGTGGCATTTGCGCCACTGCTCTCCAGAGATGTGCCGTCCCTGCGGTCCTTTTGCCTGAGAGTTTCCGGGGCGGTTGCTCCTTCGGCGCCGGGCATTTCAGTCCGGTCTCTCCCGCAGGGTGGTACGAAAGTGCGACAATTTGTGCCGGTTTCCTTGCTGATTGTCAAATGGCTTCCGCATCGTGGGGCAATGCTTGTGTGAGTTACTTGAATTTGCGGAAGAAACGCGTCCTGTCGAACATTTCCTCCAGCGTCTGCATACGTTGCCTGGTGTCGCCCCAGGTCCGTGTCTCGACGGACGCGATCATGGTCTCGATCAGCAGCAGGGTGGTTGCCGACGAATCCCACGCCGACGGCACCTCGACGTGAACACCGAAGCTGTGGTCGGCTATCTTGTCGACGGGCGAGCGCCACTGGTCGGTAAACAGGATGATGTGGGCGCCGCGCTCCTTTGCCATTTCGGCAAGACGAAGCGTCGAATTCTCATAGCGGCGAATGTCGAACACTGCCAGCACATCGCCTTCCTGCATATCCAGCAGATAATGCGGCCAGGCATTGGAGATGGACTGTACGTTGGTGACATCGGGACGAATGACCTGCATGTGCAGGAAAAAATAGTCCGCCATCATGCGGGTGATGCGGCCACCAGCAATGAACAGGTGGCGCTGGGTATCGGCCAGCAGATCGCACGTCACGTCAAACGCCTCGTGATCGATCTGGGCCAGTGACTGGCGGATATTGTCCAGCACGGCGTCGGTGAACCGGTTGAGGATGTGTTCGGTTGGCGCCTTGCCGGCCCAGTTGTCGTGCTTGGCGATCGGGTTGGAGATGCGCGCTTCCAGTTCGTCGCGAAGGCTGGCCTGAAACTCGGCAAATCCGCCAAAGCCCAGCTTCTGCACCAGCCGGGCAACCGTCGGTGCTGACACACCGGCCCTGTCGGCCACATTCGTGATGCTGCCAAGCCCGGAAACCGGGTAGTTTTCCCGCAGCGAACCGGCCAGTTGCCGCTCCGCTCGGGTCAAGCTGTCAAACTTTTCCGTCAGCAGATCAGTAACGCTTGCTGATTTATGGACCAAGTTCCGACCTCCGATTTCTGAAAAGCTAAACACATGAGACAGGCATTAGAAGAAATAGTTTCAGAAATTCTATTGACAAAGCAGCGTGGTGTGTAAAAATTTTTTCAGTTTGGGAGGTGCGGTTTTGACTCAGGTGGCAATGCAGACTCGCGACGGCGCATTTTCAGCGCCCGCACCGCTCGTGGTCAATCGCGATGCCACCTCGCCGGTGATTGTCGTGTGCGAGCATGCCTCGTGTTATTTTCCGCCTGAACTGAATTCGCTCGGCCTGGA
>CAYRLR010000278.1:0-4439 GCA_964424975.1 uncultured Anderseniella sp. | reverse complement strand
CACATCTCGCTGCATCTAAAATCGACGCCACTTGGGAAATAGGGGCTAATCCAAGTTCATTGAAAAGCTCAAGGGTGCCATCTTTTGCATCCGGACTTTCGCTCATTCGTGCAAGGCGGCCCTGAATTTCGACGTCTGTTTCCCGTCCCCTGGTGCGCAGACGAGCCTCGATCGCAGCGGCGGAAGCCGAGATATGGATAACAACGACCTCGCTGTGCATGTCCCGAAACGCGGCAAGTTCCTTGCGCGACGTATTCAGCACGACATTGATGCCAGCGTCGAGCTGGGCTTTGACCGAAATCGGAACACCATACCGCAGCCCGTGCGCAGACCAGTGATGCATCAGTTTGCCGGATGCCAGAAGCTGATTGAAATCCTCGCTTGTTGCAGGGATATGGTCTTCACCACCCGCATCGGCAGATCGCGTGATAATGCGCTGGGGAAACAGGAACCACCGATTCCCGAGCAGCCGTTCCCGGGCACCATCGAGCAGCGTATCCTTGCCGACACCACTGGGCCCGACAATGAGAAAAAAAGTACCTGGACGCATTACATTTCCTTCGATTCCGCTTCCCTGCCCGGTTCAGATCTCGTCGAGGCCGATGTCCACGCATGGGGCAGATTGTGTAATTCGACCAACCGAAACGTAATCAACCCCGGTTTCCGCCTTGGCGCGTATGGTGTCCAGGCGAACCCCGCCGGAACACTCCAGAGGCACACGTCCAGCCGACATTTTTACCGCTTCGCGCATGTCTTCATTGCTCATATTATCCAGCATGATGATGTCAGCGCCTGCATCGAGGCACTCGCGAACCTGATCGAGATTGTCACACTCAACCTCGATTTTCGTCAGGATCGGCGCATGGGTCTTGGCGCGCTTTACCGCCGCAGTGATACTGCCTGCTACAGCGATATGGTTGTCCTTGAGCATGATTCCGTTGTCGAGGCCGAGGCGATGATTGCGTCCACCCCCACAAACAATCGCATACTTTTCCAGGTTCCTGAGCCCTGGTGTCGTCTTGCGCGAATCGAGCAGGACAGCGCCGGTTCCTTCGATCTTGGCGACATATTCGGCTGCCATTGCCGCAATGCCCGAAAGCCGCTGGACAACATTCAGAGCGACACGCTCCGCCGTCAGCAGCGCCTGTGCATTGCCTTCGATGACCGCGAACGTCTCGCCGGTCGGAATGCGATCTCCATCCTTGCGTGAGGTTTTGAAACTGCAATCGGGATCGAGCTTGCGGAAGATCATTTCTGCGACCTTCAATCCGCACAGCACGATCGGTTCACGCGCGTTCATTCCAAACTTCGCAACTGCATCTTCGTCAATCATGATCTTGGCGGTGAGATCGTAGTAATTGACATCCTCATCGAGCCAGAGATCGATGAGCCGATCAACTTTTCTGTTGTCAATAAACATAGCGCAACCTTTCATTCGCACACGTGCAACAATAGCCGTGTGTCACTTTCAACCAGAGTTTGTCGTTGACTTGAAACCGGCCAGACCAAGCCGCTTTAGCGTGAAAACCAGCAACGAGAGACCCAACACCCCACCTGCGACCTTCAGCGTCGAATGCGGGATCGTGATCAGGATTGCCGACACGATCATGCCAATTCTTGCAATGCGCGAAGACGCGCCGGGCCAGTCGACTTCCGACGCAAAAGCGATCAGGACACACGCCAGCGTGAGTCCGGCGCTTACCACGAACGCCTCAACACTCGCGAACGGCTGCAGCATCATCGGGTTGATGACGAACATGAACGGCACCACGAACGCAACAATGGAAAAACGCATCGCAACCACCGCGATACGAAGCGGGTTGGCCCCGGAGATGGCGGCAGCGGCATAGGCGGCAACGGCAACGGGCGGCGTCATTGCAGACATCACGGCAAAATACAGCAGGAAGAGATGAGCGTTCAGTTCCGCGAACCCGAACTCATTCACCAGGGTCGGCCCGACCAGGACTGCGGCAAGCACATACGCGCTCGGCGTCGGCATCCCAAGGCCGAGGACGATGGTCACAGCTGCACTCAGCAGCAGGACGAATATCGTGTTGTCTCCAGCCAGCGCGAAGGCAATGTAGGAGAACTTCGACGCCAGTCCCGTCATGGTGATTCCACCGATCACCAGGCCGGCAGCAGCGCATGCACCGGTCACCCCGATCATGCGGATCGCCGTATCCGAAAGCGCCTCGATCGTCAGGCCCACGCCCATTCGTTGCCCTGGCCTCAGCATCGAAACGCCCCACACGGCAAGCGCGCTGAATACAGCCACCATTGTCGGAGAATAGCCCAGCACGAGCAGCACAACGAGGCCGGCCAATGGCACCAGGAAGTGCCAGCCTTTCTGCATGGTCTGGCGCAGCGGCGGCACCTCGGATGCATCCAGCGGCGCGAGATTGAGCGCCACGGATCTGAGGTGGACCTGCGTCAGTATCCCGACATAGTAAAGAACCGCAGGCAAAATCGCCGCCAGCACGATCTCGCCGTAACCGACCTCGATCATTTCGGCCATGATGAATGCCGCAGACCCCATCACCGGTGGCAGCAGACTGCCGCCCGTTGAAGACGCCACTTCGACCCCGGCAGCAAGCGCCTTGTCGTATCCAAGCCGCTTCATTATCGGAATGGTTATGGAGCCGGTCGCGACGACGTCGGATGTCGGGCTGCCCGACATTGTTCCAAACAGCGCAGAAGAGAATACCGCAACCTTGGCAGGACCGCCGATCGACCGGCCCGAGATCGACGCCGCGAGGTTGAAAAAGAAATCCCCGCCGCCGGCCTTCTCCAGGAACGTCCCGAACATGACAAACAGGAATGCATAGGTTGCCGCAACACGAACCGGAACGCCAAAAAGGCCGTCGGTGGTGTAGATGTTGATGTCGACGAAATGCTGCAATGTGACGAGCCCATGGCCAAGCTGGCCATCGATACGGTGCCCGAACAGATTGTAGGCAATGAAGACGACGACGATACACATCAGGAACAGCCCGACGGTTCGGCGGGTTATTTCGAGCGTGAGAAGGATAAGGATCGACGCAAAGATGAACTGGCTGGTGCTCAGATCATCCAGCAGGCTGATCCGCATGGCGGTCTCGGGAATTTTGACAATGAAGTAGGCTGCGCACAGACCTGCAAGGACAGATAGCACCCAGTCTATGGGAGACGGCCTTGAGCTGTCAGACGTGCTGGTGGCGCCGACGACAAGAAACGCCGGAACGAACATCAGGCAGAGAAACACGACCGTCAGGGACAGTGCGTCAATGCGCGAGTACGTGGCTGCCCACATGACCCAGACCGAGAACAGCGCGGTATAGAGTCGGAGCGGCCAGAATATCCACCCGGTGAGGTCGCGGCGCGCTCCCGTCGAAAACAACCATGACAGGATCAACGGCGTATTCATCTTGTGCCTCTGACATGGTTGGAAAAGAGGTTTTCCCGGGCGACAGGTATTTGTGCCCGGGAAAACCGTTTGACGATCAGAGACCAGCCGCTTTTATTTCAGCCGCGGCTGACGGATGGTATTTGAACTGGGTGATTGATGACAGAAGCTTGCCGTCGAAGGCTTTCATGGCCTTGTGAACACCCTGGATCTTGTCCTGATGCCCCACGATTGCCTTGGCGACCAGGGCAACGAGCTTGGGGTCGGCGTCATCACTGGCAATAAGCGCAGCCTGGGCACCAAACGTTTCAACATCGTGATCGAGCCATTCATACGCACCCTTGGGAACGGTTACAGGCTTTGATCCGTACTCGGCGACCATCTGATCGATCACGTCCTTTGGAACTGACAGCAGGGTGAGCTTGCGATGGGCGGCTATGGACTTGATACTGCCACTGCCAACAAATGTTGCATTGACCCAAGCATCCGCTTTGCCATCCTGCATGATCGTCGAGGCTGACTTGGAGCCCTGGAACTGGACGCTGCCGCCAGCGTCTTCGATACCCTTGAAGGTAACACCGGATTTCATCAGCGAAGCCTCCGCCAGGATTGAAGGAAGAATCCCGCGGCGGTTTACAACCAGATTGAATGCGTCCTTGTCGCCTTTCAGGTCGGCAATGGAACTCAGACCGTTCTTGGCAGCATAATCCTTGTCGATGACCCACTGCATGGGTGCCCAGTCATACAGCATGGCAATGGCTGAAACGCCCGTCGTCGGTGCCTTGAATGGTGCATCACCGCGAGCGGCAATCAGAACCTCGCCAACGTGGACGATCGCGATATCGCATTTTTTCTGTTTCAGCTGAACGATATTGGCAAAGCCGCCGCTCGAGGTCTGGTAGGTCACGTTGG
The DNA here is from genome assembly GCA_964424975.1 of uncultured Anderseniella sp. Taxonomy (GTDB): domain Bacteria; phylum Pseudomonadota; class Alphaproteobacteria; order Rhizobiales; family Aestuariivirgaceae; genus Anderseniella. The sequence continues at coordinate 145 of CAYRLR010000278.1, read as the reverse complement.
AAGCGGGGTCGACTTCACGCACTGCTGCGTCGATGCCGGCACCAAGAAGTGACCAGAGACCGCCAGGGCTACCTCCACAAAGAGTGATGTTCTGGTCTGCGTTGGCAGCGGGGGAAAAACAGGCCATCGCGGCAACAGCGAGCGA
>CAYRLR010000277.1:0-4443 GCA_964424975.1 uncultured Anderseniella sp. | reverse complement strand
GAAACCCGGCGACCGGTATTGGTTTGATTGCCCTACAGATGCGCGACCGGAACAATGACAGCAAACGACCTGGCAACGCTCCCGCTACCCTTGAAGTCCTTAAATCGATTTGTCCGCCGGGGTGATAAACTCAGAGCCATATCTCTCAAGGAACTCATGGCTGTAGATTTGCTCATTGAGTGTCCGACAGGATCTGCCACGCTTTTCGTTTCGCTGCGACTGCAGCATCAACCTGACCGTCATTCACCACGAAACTTGCCGGCAATTCTCCATCAAATATCTGGGTGTCCGCAAACCTACGTTCCGCAAAATGCTCCGGCGTCGAATGTGTCCCCTGTTCTCCGATATACCGGGCGAGACAAACATATGTCGATGCCCGCCAACAGTTCAGGGCATTGGTCACGATATCCTTGGCAGAATCCTGTGACGTCGCTTCTTTGTCGTACTTCCATTCTCGAAACAATGCCCGGATATCATCATTCGGTCGTTGCCGATAATCACGTCCCACCACCAGCTTGAGGTATCGCGACATCATAGGTTGCATTGCCTTCCAGTGTGCCTGCCGCAAGGCAAACCCCCACATATGCCCCATATCGACAATTGCAGATTTGTTCGCCTCCTGAGCAACCACGCTTTCCTGATACCGACCACAGGCATTGAAATACGCGATTCTGGTCTCGCCCGCAAAGCCCCGCCTGAGTAAATCCATTGTCGCGATGTAGCGTTGTGACAAGACAAGATCGTCTTCGAAAAAGTATGTGAAGGGCGCATTCAGAGTCACAAAAGCAAAGTTTTCAGCATGTATGAAGTTCTCGCATATCCCGACATTAGCAGCCGACACATGTGTGGTACCCTGCGGAAAAATGTCACGAAATACAGTGACGCATTTCCGGACTTCCCCTTCTTCAGCATAACGGATGCCGCTATAGGCGTTGACTGCGCCGTCCTGAAAAAGGTGAATTCTGCGCGGGTCAACCTGCGGCACCTGTCTGCTCAGACTGTCCAGAACCGCCGCAAGGTATTGCGGACGGTTGAACGACAGCACAATCAATGGTGGCTGGTCAAACCAGTTCACATCCTGTGTGGCAGGTACTGGTGGCGATGGTGTCATGCCGGGCAAAGTCTCCTCACGGTACTAATATTGCACCAGCCCCGTCCCGATCGGCAACCTGGTTTGTTTGCGTTATATCAATGTTGCCGGCCATCGCTCAAGCTATGGCTGAACAGGAACATGCCAGGCACCTTTTATAATGGCAGCACACCGCGGTACCAGGAAACCCATTCAACACATGAACTCTGATCCCGACATCCTGGGGGCAGCAAACTGCATTGCCCACAGCAGCACAGCAGTCGAAGTCATCAAGGCACATGCTATTGATCCGGCACGAGGACTGACGCAGACAGATGTTGAACTTCGTCGCCACCGGTATGGCGCGAACATCCTGAAGGCACATCCGTCGGTGAACCCGTTTCGACTGCTGTTGAAACAATTCATGAGCCCCGTGGTCTACCTGCTGATTGGGGCGGCCGGCGTTGCCCTGCTGGTTGACCAGATCACAGAATTCATCGCCATCGTCGCCGTTCTGATGATCAATGCCAGCATCGGCTTCATGACTGAACTGCGCGCAGTACGTTCAATGGAGGCATTGCGCCAACTGGCGACCCATTCAGTCGTCGTCAGGCGCGAGGGCCGCATCGAACCTATTCCGGCAGAACAACTCGTTCCCGGTGATCTCGTTATAATTGATGCCGGTGATGTGATTGCCGCAGATATGCGCATTATCTCGTCGGCCAATCTGGCAAGCGATGAATCCGCCCTGACCGGAGAGTCCCTGCCCGTAGCCAAGGACGTCCAGCCGGTCTCGCCTGATTCTTTGCTGGCCGACCGGACCTGCATGCTGTTCAAGGGGTGCGCCATAACCCGCGGCACCGGTGAAGCCATCGTAACGGGAACCGGGATGGACACAGAACTGGGTCGCATTTCAAACCTCGTCGAACAAAGTCAACCGGAGCAGTCTCCTCTGGAACGGCAGCTCCAAGTCCTCAGCCGGCATCTGATCTGGGTGACGCTCGTGGTGGCGGCAGCCGTCGGCATTACCGGCACACTGGCTGGTCAGGATGTGAATCTGATGATCGAATCCTCGGTTGCGCTGGCAGTCGCTGCCATCCCTGAAGGCTTGCCGATCGTTGCAACACTTGCCCTGGCCCGGGGCATGTTGCGCATGGCTAAACACAACGCCGTAATCGAGCGGTTGTCAGCGGTGGAAACGCTGGGATCGACGACAGTCATCCTGACAGACAAGACCGGTACGCTGACCGAGAACCGCATGCATGTCGACCACATAGTGACCAGCGATGGCGAACTCGATTTCGATAGGGCCAGCGGTCGGTTCCTGATGGCCGGTCGCGCCGTATCGGGTGCGAGCAACGAGACTCTGCACAATCTGCTTATACACGCCTGTCTGTGCAACAACGCCTCATTGGGGACTGAAGGACACGCCAGTTCCGGTGATCCGATGGAAATCAGCCTGCTGGAAACAGCAAGCGCCGACGGCATTGAACGATCGACTATCCTGTCATCCTGCCCCGAGATTTCCGAGCATGCCTTTGACGCGGCGACGCGGATGATGGCTACCGTTCATAAGCATGGCGACAAATTTACAATTGCCGTCAAGGGGGCTCCGGAAGCGGTTCTGGAATGTGTAACCTCGCTCAGTACAAGACATGGCCCCGGCCCCTTCGGAGGCCATCAGCGACGCCACTGGGCAGAAGTATGTGAGGTCATGGCCTCACAGGGGTTGCGATTGCTGGCCATCGCCGGAAAAACCAGTCCCACCCCGGATGTGCCGCCATATGAGGACCTGACATTGTTGGGCGTGGTTGCATTTCAGGATCCACCGCGTGCTGATGTGGCGTCTGCAATTGCAGACGCCCGCCAGGCCGGTATAAACGTCATCATGGTCACCGGTGATCACGCGGCGACCGCCAGGCACATTTCGCAGGCGGTCGGCTTGGCACCAGCCGGCTTTGAAAGCATCGCGGCGAGTGAACTGAAATCATTTTCCGAAATGTCCCGGGAAGAAAATATCCGGATCAGATCGGCTCATGTATTTTCCCGGGTCACGCCCGAGCAAAAACTGGAACTCATCAAGCTGCACCAGCAGGCAGGCGAAGTGGTCGCCATGACCGGTGACGGGGTAAACGACGCACCGGCTCTTCGCAGGGCCGATATCGGCATCGCGATGGGGTTGCGCGGCACCCAGGTAGCCCGCGAGGCGGCAGACATGGTGTTGCGCGACGATGCCTTCTCAACCATCGTTCAGGCCATCCGTGAAGGCCGCATCATTTACACAAATATACGCAGGTTCACCACCTATCTGCTGTCGTGCAATCTCAGTGAAATACTCATAGTCGGGATTGCAGTCCTGCTTGGCTTGCCACTGCCGCTGCTGCCCCTGCAAATACTGTTTCTCAATCTGGTAACCGATGTGTTCCCGGCATTTGCGCTCGGGACCATCCGTGCAGACCGGAACGTCCTGAACCGCCCCCCCAAATCGCCAGCCGAACCCATACTGAACCGCTCACAGTGGATAACAATAATTACCGGCGGCGTTGTGATTGCCGCAGCAACCCTGTCGTGCATGTTGCTGGCAATCTTTGTATTGGAGTTGCGCGGGGATACCGTCACCACCATGTGCTTCTTCACCCTGGCATTGGCCCAGCTCTGGCATGTCTTCAATATGCGCAACTGGCGCGACGGGCTGATTTTCAATCAGATCACCAGCAATACCTATGTTTGGCTGGCGATTTCGCTGTGCCTCATAATTCTCACCATTGCGGCCCTGCAGCCCGATATCGCGAACGCTCTGAAATTGACACCCCTGCCCGCCAAAGCCTGGGGCGTCGTTATTGCCATGAGTCTGACCCCTGTTGTTGTCCGCGAGCTGCTGGCCATGATACGCCGCCTCAACAGGCACTGAGATTTCATGTGCCGCAGCGTAATGGCAAACTCAACCGATACTGCGTTGCATGGCCTGTGCGCGGGCTAATCGCGATTGCGCAGATAGACGAACCAGTAGACAGCGCCGACCATCAGGCTGCCTCCAACAAGATTGCCGACAGTGGCGACGACAATGTTGTGCGCCGCACCGCTTATCGTCAGCCCGGAATAGGCAGCGCCATCCTGCCCGATGGCAGTCCAGAAATCCGGACCTGCCCATGCCTTGATCATCAGCGCATAAGGCAGAAAATACAGATTGGCGATAGAGTGTTCAAAACCGGCAGCGACGAACGCTGCGATGGGCGGGACAATGACCAGGACCTTGTCCGCTATGCTGCGCGCGCCAAACGACATCCAGACTGCGAGGCAGACCAGCACATTGCATAGCACCGACAGAAAAAACAGCGGGACAGTGGCCAGAGCAACCTTCGACATCGCGATCG
>CAYRLR010000276.1:0-4444 GCA_964424975.1 uncultured Anderseniella sp. | reverse complement strand
GAATTCCAGCAGGTCGCGTTGCGCGCGGCTGCCGCCGAGGCGCGCATCATCGGCCATGCAGCAGACCAACAGGCGTTCGGCCTTCAGCCAGTCCTGGCCGGCAATCGCCCCGAATGCTTCGGCCACGTCCCGCACCAGGTCTGCCGCCGGCCCCTTGGGGTTTGAGATAATCTTCGCCAGGGCATCTCCGTCTCCTGCCATGGCATGGGCCAGTGCTGCGTGATAATCGATGAAACCCAGGCCGGGGTCGGGGAAGAACCGGCTTGCATAGGCGCTGACCTCGCGCCACTTTTCCTTCGCGACCGTCTCGCCGGCAAGTTCCGCCCGGTACAGGATCGAGGCCGTGTCGCTGAGAATATTGATCGGCAGCCCCAGTGCAGCACCGGGCGCGACGTCGGCATCGACGCGTCGCCACATCTGCTCGGTGTCGCCCAGTTGCAGTGCCCACAGCGCTACGTGCCACGACAGGTGGCCATGCATGATGCCTGCCCGGTCATAGCCTGCAAGCCAGTCGTCGAGATAGGCGATACCGGCCTGCGTCTCGCCGGCCTCGTAATGTATGTGCGAGCGCACATGCGCTGCGTGGCTGTTGCGCGGATTGAGGGCCAGCGAGCGGTCGATGAGCGAGGACGCCTTGTCCACCTGGCCGGTTTCACACAGGGCAAAGGCATACTGGCTCAGATACCACCAGTCGTTGCCATAGTGGCATTGCAGGGCGCTGGTGAAGGCCAGCATTTCCGCCTCGCGCCCCGGCAGTCCTGAAAACCCGATCAGCCCGAAGATGCCGGTGCTGGTCTGCGCGATCATCGCATCGCGCGGATGGTCGGCGATATGGTCGACGACCGCGCGGAACCCCTCCGCCGTCTTGCCGTTGGCCAGCAGCGCGATGGTGTTGATATGGCCGGCTTCGCGGTGCGTGACCCCGCCGGCAAGACCTTGTGCCGTTTCAATGATCGAGCGGGCTCCGGCCACGTTGCCGGTTGCATGGGTTGCGCGTGCAAGCCCGGCATGGCCGAGCGCAAAGCCAGGATCTTCGGCGACCACCGCCTCGAACGCCTCGGTCATGTGCACGGCCCCTTCGAGCAGCCTGTCGACCGCCGTTACATAGAGATCACGCGCCCTGGTGGAGGAGGTTGAAATCGGATTGTCGTATCTGTCCTTCAGCAATACGCTCACTCCGTTTCTCTAGCCCTGGCGCGGCATCAGGTCATAGGGGCCTTTCCAGCCCGGTTGCGACGAGATGCGCTCACGCCATTTGAGGATGTTCGGGTAGTCGTTGAGATCGACGCCCAGTTCGCCATCATAGAACATGTATCCGGCCAGCGACAAGTCGGCGATGGTCAGCCGATCCAGCGCCATGAAGTCACGGGATTCGAGATGCTTGTCGACAATCTGCATGGCTGCTTCGGCCCGGCCGCGCAGGAATTCCGTCGCCGGCGTTTCGCCCGTCTTGAGCAGCGAGACCATGAAGCGCAGCGTGGCGTTGTAGCTGGTGAACTTGTGATTGTCGAAATACATCCAGCGCAGGATCTCATAGCGCTCGTCATCATTGTTCCAGCCGAACTTTCCAAGCGTCGTGGCGAGGTATTCAAGCATCACGCCGGTCTGCGTCAGCTTGCGGTCGCCATGCACCAGCACCGGCACTTCACCCATCTCGTTGACCTGTGACCGGTAATCGTCCGAGCGGGTCTCGCCATTGAAGAAATCCACGAAGCGCGGCTCCCAGTCGGCGCCGCACAGTTCCAGCATCAGGGCTGCCTTGTAGGCGTTGCCGGATTCTCCGAAACAATACAGTTGATAGTCTGACATGGGCTCTCTCCGGGTCAGGTTGGTTCAGGCGCTCTGGTAGCGCGCGATGGCCGCGTGTTCCAGTGCCGCGGTTTGCAGTTTGGTCAGATTGAGTGCATCGCGCAGCATGGCCAGGAAGCGGATTTCCTCGCGCGCAATGTTACGATCGGCAATCGCCACCTCGACCGCCAGCGCATAGGCGGTTTCATGCAGCACGCGCGGCAGGCCTGACTTGATCAGGCCAAGCACGGTCTGCAGCCCGGTTTCTTCCTGCAGGATCTCGCCGCACTCCTGCGCAACATTGGTCAGGCGTTCGGGATCAAAGCCGGAAAACGCCGGCAGGGTCTGCACAAGCCTGCCGATGCGGGCCAGTTCCGCATTGCCGATCTTGGCGTCGACGGCAATCATCGTCATCATCACATATATCAGCGCCTGGTGATGGTTGATTGTCCTGTTTGCGATTTCAGTCATGGTGTAGGTGCTCCAAACTCTTTTACAATTTCAATGGCATCGACAAGGCCGATGCGTTCTATGGGCATGCCGGGCGGAAACGCCGTTGCGAACCGGCTTGCCATACGCGCATCCAGCATCACAAAACAACCCCTGTCGGTGGACTTCCGGATCAGGCGCCCGAATGCCTGGCGCAATCTCAGCCGTACCTGCATGTCCTGCCAGGACTGCCCGCCGAAGGCGCCGCGCCGGGCGCGTTCCAGTATGGTGGGCTGGCCCCACGGTACCCGATCCATCACGATCAGCCTAAGCGATTCTCCCGGCACATCGACCCCGTCGCGTACTGCATCGGTGCCCAGCAGGCAGGCATCCTTTTCGCCCCTGAACATGTCGACCAGCGTGCCGGTGTCGATCGGGTCGGCGTGCTGGGCATACAGCGGCAGTCCGGCTTCCGCCATGGGCTGCACCAGTCGTCGGTGCACCGCCCGCAACCGGGAAATCGCGGTAAACAGGCCCAGCGCTCCGCCATTGGATGCCATGAACAGTTCCCGGTAGGCCGCCGCCAGCTGATCCATGTTGTCCCGGCCCACATCGTTGACCACGATCAGGCGGGAGTTCTTCAGATAGTCGAATGGAGATTCCCAGCTGTGCCGGATAACCGGGTAGGGCAGGTGAACCGAGCCGGTGCGCATTTCGGCATTGCGCCAGTCATCGGGCATTTCAGGCGGCCGGTCGCGCAATGTGGCCGAGGTGATGATGATGCCGTCGGCCGGTTGCAGAACCGCACTTGCCAGCGGCACGGTCGGGTCGATCCAGTGCGAATGCAGGCCGGTATCAACCTCGCGCTCCCAGGCCTGCTCGATGGCGAACCAGTCGCAAAACTCCGGCCTGGGCTGATCCACCAGCCGGCTCAGCATTTCAATGAAACCGCCCAGCGTGAGTTCCGATCGCCTGGTCAGCGAGCGGGCCAGTGCCTCGATGCGGGCACGTTCGGTACTGGCGAGCTCTGCCGCCTCGTCATCCAGCCGCTTCATCAGGCTGCGGGCAAGCGCGGTCATGGGCCGTTTCAGGTCTATCATGGCAGCCGCCAGCGTGCCGGCTGCTGCCTGCAAACCGTCTATGAACGGCCGGCAGTCGGTTTCAAGAGACCCGGTCTGCCGGCTGTCCGCACGCGCCGTCACCTGTTGCCGCACAAGGGCGAGGAAGGCTTCGGTTTCGCCGTCCGGCTGGCCTGCCTGGATGCGCCGCATCCAGCCCGGCCCCGGCAGGCACAGTGCACCTGCCAGCACCCTGGCCAGCAGGTCTTCCGCCTCATCGTCATCGCCGGCCAGGTCTCCCAGCCTGTCGACCAGTCCGCGGCCCCTGCGGCGCTGGGATTCCGGGCCCCTGATCCAGCGCCTCAGTTCGGTTGTTTCGAGTCCGGTCAGATGGCCGGAGAACGCGCTGTCGGCGGCATCGAACAGGTGATGGCCTTCGTCGAACACCAGGCGTTTCAGTCCGCCGGCGCGTTCCTGGTCTTCATCCACCTGGGCTTCGCCGATGGCATGATCCACCGCGATCTGGTGCAGCACCAGCGCGTGATTGGCGATCACGAGGTCGGCCTTGCGCCCGGCCCGAACCGCTTTCTCGATGAAACATTTGCGATAGTGCGGGCAGGCGGAATAAATGCACTCACCGCGCCGGTCGGTCAGCCCCAGGCCCATCGGGGTCATGGCGCGTTCGCCGGTATTGGCATCATAGAACAGGCCCATCAGCCAGGCGGGAAAATCGCCGCCCACCATGTCGCCGTCCTTCGAGTGGCGCACCCAGCGCGCGATCAGCCCTGCCATCAGGGCAGAACGCGGATTGGATGCCGTCATGCGCGCAAAGGCTTCCTGCATGTTGAGCAGGCAGACATAGTTTTCACGGCCCTTGCGCACCACGATCCTGTGGCGCCGTTCCGCCGGGTCCGGTACCAGGCGGGCGGTTTCCTGTTCCAGCTGGCGCTGCAGGTTCTTGGTATAGGTCGAAATCCACACCGCCTGCTTGTTGCGTGACGCCCACAGAAAGGACGGCGCCAGATACCCAAGCGTCTTGCCGAGGCCGGTGCCGGCCTCGGCAAGCACGATGGAATTACTGGCCGGACTTTCGCGTGCCACAAAGGCGGCGGTGGCGGCACCGGCATAGTCGACCTGTTGCGGACGCGATTCCGATGATCCGCCCAGAA
>CAYRLR010000275.1:0-4445 GCA_964424975.1 uncultured Anderseniella sp. | reverse complement strand
TCGCAGCGCGCTGGCAGGCGCAAACCATTCCCGATCTGGTGATGGCGTATCATGTCTACTACAAGTCACCGGACTTCGTCGGCTCGAGTTTGGCCGAGCGGTTCAAGATTCCCTATGTGACTGTCGAGGCATCCTATGCCGGCAAACGTGACCTCGACGAGTGGGCTGCGGCGCAGGCAATTTCATCTGCAACCATCCGGCAGGCCGCCTTGAACATATGCTTTACCGGCAGAGATGCAGAAGGGTTGGCAAGACTGGTGGATCGCGGGCGGCTGGATATCCTGCCGCCATTTGCAGATTTCGCCGGACTGCCTGAACACAGCCGGCCCACTGTGCCGAACGGGACCGTCGAACTGCTGGCGGTCGCCATGATGTTGAAAGGCAACAAGCTGGAGAGTTTCAGGCTGCTTGCAGCGGCCATGCGCCGGCTCAGGTCGCCCGGCTGGCGGCTCACGATTGTCGGCGATGGCCAGATGCGCGACCAGGTGGAGGCCATGTTCGAAGGGCTTGACCAGGTCCGGTTTGCCGGCCAGGTGGACCGGGCAGGGGTGGCCGGTTACCTGGCCAACAGCGATGTGTTCGTGTGGCCGGGGTATCGCGAGGCGTTCGGGCTGGCCTATCTTGAAGCACAAGGCGCCGGGCTCCCCGTCATCGCGATGCGGTCGGGTGGAGTTGAAGCCGCGGTGATCGACGGCACGACCGGTGTGCTGGCGGACGAAGGCGATGCAGACGGGTTTGCCGCTGCCGTGGACCAAGTGATTGAAAACCCGCAAATGCGCACGGACATGGGCACACGTGCGCTCGCCTTTGCGCGTGGAGACCGCAGCCTCGCAACGGCGTCTGCGCGGCTGGATGAGATGTTGCAAAAGGTGGCGAGTGCATGAGCCTTCGAGAGCTTGAGAGCGAACTGCAGCACTGGCGCAGCGCCGGCGAACCAGCGCAGCTTTGGTGGCGTGATGACGATGCAGTGACCGCTACAGCGCAACTGCAACGCCTGACACGACTCACCGGTGAGGCCGGCATCGAGGTTTTACTGGCCTCGATACCGGCATATGCAGATCGCCAGCTGGCTGACCATGTCGCACAACACCGGACTCTGAAACCGTGCGTGCATGGCTGGGCACATGCAAACCATGCACCTGCCAGCGAGAAGAAATGTGAACTTGGACCCCACCGGGCAATCGAGGTCGTACTGTCAGACATAGTGCGCGGAAAACAGCGGCTTGAACAATTGTTTGGCGGCGATCTTGTGCCAGTACTGGTGCCGCCGTGGAACCGGATGCGCGATGATCTCGCACCGCGTCTGTCGGCAATCGGCATCAAGGCGTTTTCGACCTTTGGCCACGAACGCGCTTTTCCCGCGATACAGGTCAACAGCCATGTGGACGTGATGGACTGGAAATCACCGGGCGGTGCTGCTGGCAAATCTGGAGACCAGTTGTACGCCGAAGTGGCCGCGGCACTGGCGGTTTCGCGAAGCAACGGATGTTATCCTGTCGGGCTGCTGACCCACCATCTGGTGCATGACGAGACAGTATGGGCTGCGCTTGCTGATATTGTGGCGTGTTCCGGGCTGAGATGGGTGTCTTTCGAACACGCGCTGGATCATTAGCCTAGAACCACCAGTTGATCCACGCCGGCAAGTGTCGATTTGCGTCGCCGGGCAGATTTTGCAGGCTGGTAGCCCTGCTTGATAGCGGTGGCGTAGGTGTCGGCATCAGTCACCGCACGGCTCTTGATTTTTTTGTTATACTTTTCAAGCTTGGCAGACATGTTCGCGGCTGACCCGATAACCGTGAACTCCAGGCGCGAGTCATCACCGATCGTGCCGAACACGATGGGCCCGGCTGCCACGGCAGCATTGACCTTGCCTCCGGCGAATGGTTTCAGGGTTGCATCCGTGTCCCAGGTGTCTGCTTCTACAATGATCGCATCAATGGCGCGCACGGCATCTGCGGCATACGTTTCACTGGCGCGCACCGCGCCGAAGGTCGCCATGATGCCGTCGCCCATGAATTTGTCGATTGATCCGCCGTGGCCCTGGATAATACCCACGATACGTTTCTGGTAGGCAATCAGCAGGCCAAGCACTTGTTCCGCGTCGCGGCCGGCGGCATAGGTGGTGAAGCCGCGCAGGTCCACGTTGAGAATGGCCGCGTCCACACGCTTGCCCTTGCCGGGGGTTGCAGCCTCATCGGCATTTCGAATGTCGGACGCCACAGCACTGTCGAAATAGCGGGACAGTTCATTGGCGGCCTGGGCATCGGCGGTTGCCCTGACCAGGAGATCGTTGGCACGGTTCAGTGCCACGCCAATGATGCCGGCCACCATCACAATGGTTATGGTCTTGTCGAACTCGGCGCCCAGCAGAATTTCATTGCCGGTGAGGTATTCGATATAGTTGCGGGTCGTGCTCATGCCGTGGGCGGAGTAGATCGCATAGGCAACCAGGGTCAGCCAGCCGACGGCTGCTGCCAGGCCGGCGAACACCACGAAACGCGCCTGAAACCGCAATGCGCGCAATGCGATGAATATGAATACATAGAGCAGTGTTGGGGCCTTGAGATAGAACGAGGGGGGCTGGCCATACTGGATATGGAAACTCCAGATCAGCACCATCAGGATCGCGATATCGAAAATGATCGAGAGATAGACAGCCCAGTTCGGCAACCCGGTCCTGAATGCCCAGATCAGACCGATGACATTGAGGCCGAAATAGATTGCCAGTGCCCAGGAGACTGGAGAAAACGCCGTGCCGGAATCGGTCTTCGGCGCAAGCGCATACAAAATTGCCCAGGTTACCACGATCACCAGCTGGATGATCTTGATCAGCACTTCACTTGACTGGTCATGGCGATCAATGGATGCCAGCACCCTGGGCGACAGCGCGCGAGCCGGTGTTGCGCCGGGTACAAGGCCTTTGATCTTGCGCCAGATCGAGGGCGTGGCGGATGGCTTTGTTTGGGCAATTTGTTGCAGGGATGACATAAATGTCCTCCAGACAGGGGTTCTGCCCAATGGGCATGACGATCGCTAGCCGATGATTTACACGTTTGCGGACCCTATCAACAGTGCTGATGCGGTCAATATGGTTCACGACGGCTCACGGTTGCGCGCCTGCGCGACACATGGTTGTGATCGGGTTGATGAGGGCAGGGTTTTCCACATGCAGTGCGGTTTATTAAAAACCTGTATCCTGACGGCGTGATGTCGGCTATCGTAATGAAATTAACGGCATTTGGCGTAATCGGGTATCATGAGTTCCTCTGAAGATCTTCTCAGAATCGAAGACCTGCGGATAAGTTTTCGCGTTCATTCATCGACCATCGAGGCGGTGAAGGGAGCAAGCTTTCGCATCCGTCCGGGCAAGGTAACAGCACTGGTAGGTGAATCCGGTTCCGGCAAGTCCGTGATCGGTCAATCGATCATGGGCATTCTGCCGACCGTGGGGTCCATTACCGGCGGAACAATTACCTTCAATGACCCGGACTCGAAGTCCGGTCCCATCCAGATTGAAGAGCTGTTGACCAGCGGTCCTGAAATGCGAAAATTGCGCGGTGGGCGCATCGCGATGATTTTTCAGGAGCCGATGACCTCGCTGTCGCCGCTGCACACGATCGGCAACCAGATTGAAGAAGCGCTGCAGCTTCATCAACCGGTGGACCGCAGTGCCGCGCGGGCCAAGACTGAAGAAATGCTGGACCTTGTCGGTTTCCCCAATCCGGCACGTGCCTACGACATGTACTCGTTTGAACTATCCGGTGGCCTGCGCCAGCGTGCAATGATTGCCATGGCGCTGATCTGCCGTCCGGCCCTGCTGATCGCCGACGAACCGACAACGGCACTCGATGTGACGATACAGGCGCAGATACTGCAGCTGCTGAAAAGCCTGCAGGAACGCTTTAACATGGCCATTCTGCTGATCACCCATGATCTGGGGGTGGTTGCCAACATGGCTGACGATGTGGTGGTGATCTATCACGGCCAGATCGTGGAAGCCGGCAAGGTTTCCCACATCTTCCGGTCGCCACAGCATCCCTATCTGAAGGCATTGTTGAACGCGGTTCCCCACTTTGACATGAAGCGAGGCGAACGGCTGGTGTCATTGCGCGACGTCAAGGTAGACGCGGCGACACTGCTCAAGGGCCCGGCAGCAAAGAAGCCCAAGCCGAAGGCAGACCTGCCTGTTGAAGCTGCCAGTGCGGATGAACCGCCGTTATTGTCGGTCCGCAATCTGAAAAAGCATTTTGTGACCAAGAAATCCGGCTGGTTTTCCAGCAAGGAAGAGAATGTCATCAAGGCGGTCGATGGTGTCAGTCTGGATATCAGGCGAGGCGAGTGTCTTGGGCTGGTGGGCGAGAGCGGTTGCGGCAAGACAACAGTGTCCAAGCTGATCATGCGCGCCGTCACGCCCGATGCAGGCCAGATCATCTATTCTGATCGCG
>CAYRLR010000274.1:1327-4463 GCA_964424975.1 uncultured Anderseniella sp. | reverse complement strand
GGCCTGTCGCAGCGCACTCAACAGGTCGTCGCTGTCCAAGGGTGTAGCCATAGCCGCAACTTATCAAGCAGATTATCATTTGCAATAGCGAATACACGTCCTGCAATTTCCTTATTGCAAATAGTTTGCATTTGCATAAAGTGATCAAACAGTCCTCAACACCGGAACTCCATACATGCGTCAAAACCTGAAACAATTTGCAATCCTGACAGCACTGGCAATTGCCACGCTCGCCATGACGCAGACAGCGCACGCAAGACTGAAGGTGGTAACCACCTTCACGATCATCGCCGACATGGCAGCAAATGTCGCCGGCGACAGCGCCGATGTGGTTTCCATCACCAAGCCCGGTTCGGAGATACACAACTACCAGCCGACCCCCAAGGACATCGTACGTGCGCACGGTGCCGGCCTGATATTGTGGAACGGCCTCAACCTGGAACAATGGTTCGAAAAATTTCTGGCTAATCTGTCAGGCGTCCCATCGGCTGTCATCAGTGACGGCGTGCAACCCATGAGCATTGTGGAAGGCCCCTACTCCGGCAAGCCCAACCCGCATGCCTGGATGAGCCCCACCGACGCGCTGACATATGTCGACAACATCGCCCGCGCGATGGCCGAACAGGACCCGGAAAACGCTGCCGCCTACAAGGCCAATGCCGAAAACTACAAAACCGAAATCACGGCCCGGATTGCTCCCATTCGTGAGACTCTTGCCGCCATTCCGGATAACCAGCGCTGGCTGGTCACCAGCGAGGGGGCTTTTTCCTACCTCGCACGGGACTTCAACCTGAAGGAACTTTTCCTGTGGCCGGTCAATGCCGATCAGCAAGGCACGCCGCAGCAGGTGCGTCATGTCATTGATGCTGTGCGCGCCAACAATATCAAGGCGGTGTTCAGCGAAAGCACCATTTCTCCTGCGGCCGCCAAACAGGTGGCGCGAGAAACCGGTGCCCGTTATGGCGGGGTGTTGTATGTCGATTCACTGTCAGGTCCGGACGGTCCCGTCCCCACTTACCTCGACCTGCTCAGTGCAACGACGCAGACCATCGCAGAGGGGCTGAAATAATGCTGAGCCCACTGCACGAAGCGCCTCGACATGACGATGGGCTTGAAGTCCGTGATGTAACCGTCACCTATCGCAATGGTCACACCGCGCTGCACGATGCCAGTTTCTCGCTGCCGGCCGGCACGATCACCGCGCTGGTTGGCGTGAACGGGTCTGGCAAGTCCACGCTGTTCAAGGCCATCATGGGGTTTGTGCCGCTGGCCAAGGGCGAAGTCAGAATGCTCGGCATGAGCGAAGAACAGGCGCTGGAACGCAACCTAGTCGCCTATGTGCCGCAATCCGAAGAAGTTGACTGGAATTTCCCCGTACTGGTCGAAGACGTTGTGATGATGGGTCGCTACGGCCACATGAACTGGCTTCGCATACCCAAAGCCCATGACCATGAAATGGTCGCCAGCGCACTGGCGCGGGTCGGCATGAGCGAGTTCCGCAAGCGCCAGATCGGCGAACTGTCGGGTGGTCAGAAAAAGCGGGTTTTCCTGGCCCGCGCCCTGGCACAGGAAGGCAAGATCATCCTGCTCGACGAACCGTTCACAGGCGTGGATGTAAAGACCGAAGATGCCATCATCAAGTTGCTGCAGGGCCTGCGCGACGAGGGCAACATCATGCTTGTCTCGACGCACAATCTCGGGTCCGTGCCACAGTTCTGTGATCGTGCCATCCTGATCAAGGGCACCGTGCTGGCGGAAGGGCCAACGGCGCAGGTATTCACCCAGGCCAATCTCGAACATGCGTTCGGCGGCGTGCTGCGCCAGTTCACCCTGGGCGGTGAAGACCTGCATGATGATGATGATGCGCGCACGGTGACGGTGCTCACTGATGATGAACGGCCATTCGTGATCTACAGCGATGGCGACCAGCAACAGGATCAGGACGACAAATGAACCTGCTGCTGGAACCGTTCACCTACGACTACATGATCAATGCCATGTGGGCATCCGGGCTGGTCGGCGCCGTGTGTGGCTTCCTGTCCGCCTACCTGATGCTCAAGGGCTGGTCGCTGATCGGCGATGCACTGTCACATGCCATCGTCCCCGGTGTCGCAGGCGCCTACATGCTGGGGCTGCCGTTTTCGATCGGTGCGTTTTTCTCCGGTGGCCTGGCCGCACTCGCAATGCTGTTTCTCAACCAGCGCACCAAGTTGCGTGAAGACGCCATCATCGGCTTGATTTTCACCTCGTTCTTCGCGCTTGGCCTGTTCATGATCTCGCTGTCACCGACTTCGGTGAACATACAGACAATCGTGCTCGGCAATATTCTGGCAATAACCCCTGAGGACCTGACACAACTCGTCATCATCTGCGGCGTGTCCATGACTGTCCTGTTGCTCAAATGGAAAGACCTGATGGTCACTTTCTTCGACGAAAACCATGCCCGGTCTGTCGGCTTGAACACGGTCGCCCTCAGGTTGGTCTTCTTCACCCTGCTGTCGGCCTGCACTGTCGCTGCCCTGCAGACTGTCGGTGCCTTCCTGGTTATCGCAATGGTGGTGACACCGGGTGCCACTGCCTATCTGCTGACGGATCGGTTTCCCCGCCTGATCATGCTGTCGGTCAGCATTGGTGCCGTTACCAGTTTCACCGGCGCCTATCTCAGTTACTTCCTCAACGGTGCAACCGGCGGCATCATCGTCATCCTCATGACAGGTGTATTCCTGGTCGTATTTGTTCTGGCCCCCAAGCACGGCCTGCTTGCAGCCCGGGCAAAAGCCCGGGCCGCTCTGGAGACCCGGCCATGACAGCAATTACCGAATGGATCATGCAGCCATTTGCCTTCGAGTTCATGCAACGGGCGTTTGTGATCACATTGCTGTTGTCCGTGCCGATGGCGGTCCTGTCATGTTTCCTGGTGCTCAAGGGCTGGTCGCTGATGGGAGACGCCATTTCGCACGCAGTGCTTCCGGGGGTGGTTCTGGCCTACATTATCGGCGCACCACTGGCCGCAGGTGCATTCACCGCCGGCATGGCCTGCGCCCTGGCGACGGGGTTTCTGGATCGAAATTCGAGGCTCAAGCAGGACACCGTCATGGGTGTGGTGTTTTCCGGGATGTTCGGATTGGGCCTGGTG
>CAYRLR010000274.1:0-1317 GCA_964424975.1 uncultured Anderseniella sp. | reverse complement strand
TGATGTATGTCGCGATCCAGACGGAAGTGCACCTTGACCACATCCTGTTCGGCAACATTCTTGGCCTGACATGGGGCGACGTCATCGAAACGGCCGCCATTTCGCTCGTCTGTACAGCCGGACTCGTGATCTGGCGCAAGGACCTGCTGTTGCAGGCGTTTGATCCACAACACGCCCGCGCAATAGGATTGAAAGTCCGGTTGCTGCATTATGGTCTGCTGGCTGCGATCTCGCTGGCCATCGTCGGCGCGCTCAAGGCCTCCGGCATCATACTGGCCATCGCACTGCTCATAGCGCCGGGCGCCATCGCCTTTCTGCTAACTCGGCGGTTTGAACACATGCTGCTGGTCGCTGTGGCTATTGCCGTTGGCTCAAGCCTTGTCGGCGTGTTCGCAAGCTTTCATCTTGATTCCGCGCCGGCTCCAACTGTCGTACTGGTCATGACCAGCCTGTTCATAGCCGCCTTCATTCGCCAGCAGATGCAGTTCGCCAGGCTCGCCAAACGTCAGCGTTGAGCTTTGCTGAGGGAATTCGCGTAATCGATGCGTGCCTGCACCTCAACGGCTGCGACAGCGGACACATTCACCACAGAGCGTGTGGTTGCCGCCGGCACGAGTACATGGGCTGTTGCGGCCGCACCGACCAGAATCGGACCGATTGGCGTGCCGCCGCCCATTTCCATCACGAGCTGATATGACAGGTTGGCAGCATCGGAACTGGGAAACATGAAGACGTTGGCCTCACCCTTGAGGGTGGATCCTGGAAACAGCCGGCGGCGGAGGTCTTCGTTCAAGGCGGTGTTGCCGTGCATCTCGCCGTCGAATTCGAAGTCCGTGCCTTCTTCATGCAACAGGCTGGCTGTATCGCGCATCAACTGGATCTCGGGCGACTCGGCGGAGCCAAAGCTGGAATTGGCCAGCAGGGCAATCCTGGGCTGAACCCCGAACCGCTTCACGATGCCTGCAACCCGTCGCGTCAATTGCGCCATCTCTGCGGGCGTGCGGTCCACATTACCGTATGTGTCGGCAAAGAAATACACGCCGCGATCAAGAATACAGCCGGATATGGCAGCAAAGTCCCTGGTGCGCGGGCCCATGCCGATGATCCGGCGAATATGATCGAGATGACTGTAAAACCGCCCCTCTAGTCCACAGATCATTGCGTCAGCATCGCCCCGTTTGATGGCGAGTGCTGCAATCACGGTTGAATTGGTCCGCACCAGCGTTCTGGCGGCGTTGAGCGGGACACCCTTGCGGCCGGCTATCTCGACCAGCGTGTTGACGTAATCCAGATAGCGCGGATCGGATTCCGGATTGA
>CAYRLR010000273.1:0-4465 GCA_964424975.1 uncultured Anderseniella sp. | reverse complement strand
GGTGTAGACAGAACAACAACCGACTTGAAAGTGACGCCGCTTGCGGACTGCGTATTCCCGGTTTTCGGGCTGGTTGTCGGCGCAACGGTTTTTGCCGGGCTGTTCGCAACCGGGTCAGCCACAGGAATGGTGTGTTCATAAGCCAGTGCCAGTTGGCCGAGCTGGTCCGTTTCGGCTGATCCCATGTCAGGCTTGTCGCGCGGTATAGGCGGATTTGTTATGGATGATGCTTCTGTCTTCTTCTTGGTGGCCTTCGCTGCAGCTGCAGATGGCTTGTAGCCGGGAGGGCTGCCGGCAACGTCGGCGATCTTGCTGCCGTCCAGAGATGCCTTTTGCATGTCGCGTTTCAGGATTTTGGTCATAAAGGCATTCCGCGAGCGGCCGGTACGTCCTCCCATGACCACTGCAACAACGTGGCGGCGACCCACCGTCCGCGAAGAGATCAGATTGAAACCTGATGCCCGTGTATAGCCGGTCTTGATGCCGTCGACGCCAGCCAGTTTGCCCAGCAGCCGATTGTGGTTGCGGTAATTGCGATTGCCATACTTGAACGACCGGGTTGCAAAGTGCTTGTAGTATTTCGGGAAGTCGCGCTGGATGCGCAATCCGAGCGTTGCCATGTCCCTTGCTGTCGTGACCTGGCGTTTATCGGGCAGCCCGTTTGGATTGGTGAACCTGGTGCGGGTCATCCCCATGTCGCGCGCCTGCCGGGTCATGCGTTCGGCAAAGCCTTTCTGTGATCCACCGATATGTTCGGCAACGACCATCGCAGCATCGTTGGCTGATTTTGTAATCAGCGCAAACATCGCATCGCGCGCCGACAGGGTCGTGCCCGGTTTCAGACCAAGTTTCGAGGGTTGTTGAGCGGCTGCGTGGCGTGACACTTTCATGTCCGTGGAAAACGACATGCGTCCGCTGTCGATTTCCTGAAACATAAGGTACAGCGTCATCACCTTGGTCAATGAGGCCGGATACCGTCGTGCATCAATGTATTTGCCATAGATGATCTCGCCGGTTGAGGCATCCACCGTGATTGCGCTGAACGCGGGCCGTGCCATTGCCGGACGATCCAGTCCGGCAATCAGCAACAGGGACAGAATTAGCGTGATCACGATTGCCAGACCCTTGTCAGAACGAGCCTGAAGTCTGAACTGACTTACTGATGCTATACCCATGCTACCCACTATCCACCAAGTTTGGCGCGCCACCTGATGTGCGCGCCTGAAACGACGTATTTTGAAGACCCGACAACGAATCAGCAAGGTCACTGTTCGCAGGTGCGCAACACAACTGTTGGCATGACGGCAGAGCGCCGCCCGCTTGCAGTTTCGGACAATCACGCGCCCGCCTCTCGCGACCATTCAGACAACAGTCCGCCTGATTGGCCCGACGATCCCCGTATCATCGAAAACAAATCATGAAGGATGAGCCTTACTAACCGGTAAACAGGGCAGGCATAGGGCCGGGTTTTCGCACGGTATCTGTTTTTTATGTTGCACTGCACACAAAATACTTGACAATAAATGGTGCAGTGCATATATCTGCGTCATCCGAAGAGTTCGGGGTCATACAAACCAAGGATTTAAATCATGTTCAAATCATTCGAAGATATGCAGACCGCCAGCAAACAGGGCCTTGAAGCCTACATCGCCAGCGCAACCGCTTTCAACAAGGGTTTTCAGGCACTTGCTACCGAAGCTGCTGAATTCACCAAGAAGTCAATTGAAGATTCAGTTGCACTGACCGAAAAGGTCGTTGCTTCCAAGTCTGTCGAAAAGGCTGTTGAACTGCAGCAGGCACACGCAACCAAGTCTTACGAAGGCTTGATGGCGCAGGCCAACAAGATGAACCAGTTCTACATGGATGCTGCCAAGGACGCCTACAAGCCACTTGAAGCACAGATTGAAAAGTTTGCCCCTAAGGCAGCCAAGTAAGTCGCATACAAACCCGGGGGAGCAGTACCGGGGGAGCAATCTCCCGGGTTACTCTGCCAATGCCAACCGTCTGACATGCTTTGTCAGGCGGTTTTTTGTGTCTGATTTTGGCTGCATTATTTCTGTAGACAGGAAAGTTTACAGCAAGCCCTCGTAACTCACCCCTTGACGCCTATATGCTAGTGTGGGGATGGTTGCTTTGTCCGGTGGTCGCGGTGTTCCATTTCAGACGAATGTCCTGTTTAAGCAAATATGGTTTTCTTGATGTCGATTTATCTGTCGGACAAAGACAAAAAAAATGATGATGAAGGCGGCGGAGACGGCCAGACCGGTGTCATCACGCGCGAGCAGGTCAAGACCAAGAAGCCCAGCATGTACAAGGTGCTTCTTTTAAACGATGATTACACGCCCATGGAATTCGTGGTGCACGTGCTGGAAAGGTTCTTCAGCAAAAACCGGGAAGAGGCTACCGTGGTAATGTTGCATGTACATCAAAAGGGTGTCGGTGTGTGTGGGGTCTACACCTACGAAATCGCAGAAACCAAAGTTACACAAGTCATGGATTTTGCCAGGCAGCATTCGCATCCGCTGCAGTGTGCCATGGAAAAGGAATAGGAGCCTCTCGTGCCCACATTTTCCCGAAGTCTCGAACAGGCGCTGCACAGGGCATTGGCCTTGGCCAGCGACCGCAGTCACGAGTACGCAACGCTTGAACATCTCTTGCTGGCCCTGGTGGACGACAAGGATGCAGCCTCGGTCATGCGCGCGTGCAGCGTAGATGTGGACCAGTTGCGCCGCAGCCTTGAGAACTATGTCGACAACGATCTTGCCAGCCTGGTGATGGCAACCGGTGACGATGCCAAACCGACCGCCGGTTTTCAGCGCGTGATCCAGCGTGCAGTCATTCATGTCCAGTCATCCGGTCGCGAAGAGGTGACCGGCGCCAATGTGCTTGTTGCGATTTTCGCAGAACGCGAGAGCCACGCGGCCTACTTCCTGCAGGAACAGGACATGACGCGCTACGATGCGGTCAACTTCATATCGCATGGCATTGCCAAGAAGCCCGGACTGTCGGAAAGCCGCTCTGTGCAAGGAGGCTCGTCAGATGACGAGAGCGACGACAGTGAAGACGTAATCGATGGCGAAAAATCCGGTGACGCACTGGACAATTTCTGCGTAAACCTCAACCAGAAGGCGATTGACGGCAAGTTTGACCCGTTGATTGGCCGTGAGGCCGAGGTTAACAGGACAATCCAGGTGCTGTGCCGCAGATCCAAGAACAACCCGCTGTTTGTTGGTGACCCCGGCGTGGGTAAAACGGCAATTGCGGAAGGTCTTGCACGCAAGATCGTCAAGGGTGAAGTACCCGAAGTACTGAAAGACTGCACGATTTTCCAGCTGGACATGGGTGTGCTGCTGGCCGGAACACGCTATCGCGGCGATTTCGAAGAGCGTCTCAAGGCGGTGATCAAGGAGATCG
The DNA here is from genome assembly GCA_964424975.1 of uncultured Anderseniella sp. Lineage (GTDB taxonomy): Bacteria > Pseudomonadota > Alphaproteobacteria > Rhizobiales > Aestuariivirgaceae > Anderseniella. Next base: position 1,051 of record CAYRLR010000273.1, on the reverse strand, counting down.
AAGAGTATGATGGCGCCATCATGTTCATCGACGAAATCCATACCGTCATCGGGGCAGGTGCCACTTCCGGTGGTGCCATGGATGCGTCCAATCTGCTAAAACCTGCCTTGTCGGCTGGCTCGCTGCGCTGCATGGGCTCGACCACATACAAGGAATACCGTCAGCATTTCGAGAAAGACCGGGCATTGGTGCGCCGGTTCCAGAAGATCGATGTCAAGGAACCGTCTGTTCCCGACGCAATCAAGATACTCACCGGTCTGAAGCCGTATTTCGAGGACTTCCACAAGGTTCGCTACACCAATGACGCGATAAAGTCAGCGGTGGAACTGTCCAGCCGCTACATCAATGATCGCAAACTGCCGGACAAGGCCATCGACGTCATTGATGAAACCGGTGCATCGCAGATGTTGCTGGCTGAAGACAAGCGCAAGAAAACCATCGATGTCAAAGACATTGAGGACGTGATCGCAACCATGGCGCGCATCCCGCCCAAAACAGTGTCCAAGAACGACAGGGAATTGCTCAAGGATCTCGATACGGAACTGAAACGGGTCGTGTTCGGTCAGGACGACGCAATCGCTGCGCTGTCATCCGCGATCAAGCTGTCGCGGGCAGGGCTGCGCGAACCGGAAAAACCGATCGGTTGTTACTTGTTCTCCGGGCCGACCGGGGTTGGTAAAACCGAAGTGGCCAAGCAACTGGCAGCCGTGCTGGGTGTCGAGATGCTGCGCTTTGACATGTCTGAATACATGGAGCGGCATTCAGTTTCCCGCCTGATCGGGGCTCCTCCCGGTTATGTCGGGTTCGACCAGGGGGGATTGCTGACTGATGGTATTGATCAGCATCCTTACAGCGTGCTCTTGCTGGACGAGATTGAGAAAGCTCATCCTGACCTGTTCAATATATTGTTGCAGGTCATGGATCACGGCAAGCTGACCGATCACAACGGCAAGTCCATCGACTTCCGCAATGTGATCCTGATCATGACCACAAACGCAGGTGCCGCAGACCTGGCCAAGTCGGCGTTCGGCTTTACCCGTTCCAAGCGCGA
>CAYRLR010000272.1:0-4466 GCA_964424975.1 uncultured Anderseniella sp. | reverse complement strand
GTCACCGTGGCCGAGCTTGGCATCCTGCGCGATGTCACCATCGAGGATGGAGTCGCTGTGGCCCATGTCACACCGACCTATTCGGGCTGTCCCGCCGTTCTGGCCATCGAACTGGCCATTCAGGCCGCCCTGCTGGATGCCGGTTTTGAAGCGCGTATCGAACGCGTCATGTCGCCTGCCTGGACCACCGACTGGATCACGCCTGAAGGTTGCGAGAAACTGCGCGCCTATGGCATTGCCCCGCCGGTAAAGGGAAGCACGTCGAAGATGGCGCTGTTTGGCGAAACCGTCATCACCTGCCCGCGCTGCGGCAGCTCCGATACGCAGAAAGTCTCCGAGTTCGGCTCCACCGCGTGCAAGGCGCATTACACCTGCAAGGCATGCGCAGAGCCGTTTGATTATTTCAAGTGCATCTGAGGATCTCGTCATGAGCCAGGATCAATTTCACCAGCTGACCGTCTCCGGCGTGCGGGCGCAGACCGACAAGGCCAAAGCCATCCGCCTGGATTTGCCCGATGCATTGAAATCGGCATTCGCCTTCAAGCCCGGCCAATACCTCACCGTGCGCGCCAATCTGGACGGCGAGGAAGTGCGCCGCTCCTATTCCATCTGCTGCACACCTGGCGATGGCCTTGAAATCGGCGTCAAGCATCTGGAAGGCGGAGTGTTTTCCAGCTTTGCGCAGGGCCTGAAGGCCGGCGACAGGATCGAGGTCATGCCTCCCAAGGGGCGCTTTGTCGCCGAGACCGGCGGCAGGCATGACTACCTGCTGGTCGCCGCAGGCTCGGGCATCACCCCGGTGCTGTCCATCGTCAAGACGGTGCTGCGGGACGAGCCTGACAGCACTGTCACACTGGTCTACGCCAACCGCAATTTTGACAGCGTGATGTTCCGCGATGATCTTGATGCCCTGAAGGACACCTACCTGACGCGGTTTTCGCTGTTGCATGTGATTTCCGAAGAAGGCCAGGATGCCGATATCCTGTCCGGCAGGATCGATGCGGAAAAACTCAAGAACATGCAGCAGCGCGGCCTGATCGATCCGGCGCGGTACGACGCGGTCTATCTGTGCGGACCAGCCCCGATGATCAAGGCATTGCGCTCGACGCTGACCGACATGGGCGTTGCGTTCGACAGGATCAGGTTCGAAGTATTCACCCCGACGCCATATGGCAAACCGGGCGGCGAACATGCGCCGGCGAAATCCGATCTGACCGGCTCGGAAGTCGAGATCATTCTCGATGGGGCGCATCGCAAACTGCGGGTTGATCCATCGGTCGAGACCGTGCTGGGTGCGGCCAAGGCTGCCGGGGTCGAAATCCCCTATTCCTGCGCCGGCGGCATGTGCTGCACCTGCCGCTGCAAGGTGGTCAAGGGCTCTGCCACCATGGACGAGAACTGGTCACTGCAACCATGGGAAATCGAGGCCGGTTTCATCCTCGCCTGCCAGGCGCGGCCGCAGACCGAAAAGCTGGTACTGGATTTCGACGCGACTTAGGGCATCAACTGCGAGCGTTGGCCTTGAGCCACTCCGATACGGTTTCCAGCTTGTTGCGCAGATGCTGTTTCAGGATGATGCCGAGCTGGCGGCCGTCGCGGGCTTCAAGAGCTGCGAGAATGTCTTCGTGTTCCGCAACCGCCTTGTCCCAGCGTTCGCGCGTCATGTTCGCGAGATAGCGCGCCCGGCGCACCCTGGCCGACAGCATGCGATGCTGGGCAGACAGCGTGTCATTGCGGGCCGCTTTCAGGATGGCGATGTGAATGGCCTCATTGGCGGCGAAGTATTCCGGCAGCCGCTGTGCCTTGTAGTGCCCGATCATTTCGCGATGGGTTTTGGCGATGGCAGCGATTTCCGCATCGGTGATCTTTTCACATGCCAGTTCGCCCGACAGCGCCTCCAGGGCGCCCATCACCGGAAACACTTCTTCGAGGTCTTCCACCGTGACGGCGGTGACGGATGCCCCGCGATTGGGGGTCAGGGTGACGAGGCCTTCCGAGGCCAGCACCTTCAGCGCCTCGCGCATCGGTGTGCGCGACACGTTATAGCGCGCGCACAATTCCTTTTCCGGCACCTTTTCACCCGGTGTCAGGTCGCCTTCAATGATCAGCCGCTGCAGCCGCTCGACCAGTTCATCATGCAGGGAACGACGCACAATGGCTTCATCCATAGTCATTGTCATGGGCCGGTTTTCTCCCTGTTGTCGGCAATGGCCATCTCCAGCACACGCGCCACGTGAATGGCGTCGCGGCGGGCACCATCTGCAATCTGGTGACGGCACGAGGTGCCGTCCGCCACGATCAGTGTATCCGATTCTGCAGCGCGCACCGACGGTAACAGGGACAGCTCGCCCATGGCCCTGGAAACCTCATAGGTCTCGGCCTGGTAGCCAAACGCGCCGGCCATGCCGCAGCATGCGCTTTCAACTGTTTCCACCTTGAGGCCCGGCACCAGTTTCAGGGCACCCGTGACGCTGCCCATGACATCATGCGCCTTTTGGTGGCAATGACCATGCAGCAGTACGTTGCGATCCAGCGATGTGAACTTGAATCTGTCGGCATGTTCGACCACGAACTCTTCAAACATCATTGCCGCAGCGGCGATTTCTTCGGCCTCCGGACCCAGCTTCATGGCGGTCAGCTCATCGCGCAACGTCAACAGGCAGGACGGTTCCAGGCCGACGATTTTTGCGCCCTGGCGAACCAGCGGCAGGTAGGCTGCAATCAGGCGTCGTGCCTCGGCGCGCGCCTCATCCACCAGGCCCGACGCCAGGTAGGTCCTGCCGCAGCACGGTGGCCGTGATGAGCCTTCAGGCAGCGGCGAGACGACCGAAAACCCGCCTGCGGCCAGCACGGCGCGCGCGGCATGCAAGTTCTCGCTGTCGAAATAGGTGTTGAACGTGTCACCGAACAGGATCACCGGTTTTCCCCCGGCAGTCCCGCCAACCTCGCCGTGGCGATAGCTGTCTGCCCGCCATTTCGGCAAGGTTCGCTGTCTGGACAGGCCTGCAACGGTTTCACTCAGACCGGCCAGCCCCGGCACCGCATCGCGGGCGTTTGCCAGCCAGGGTATGCGGGCTAGATAGGGCGCATAATGCGGCATGTGGGCCACCAGCCGGTCGCGCATGCTGAGTCCCGCCTTCGCCACGCGGGCTGCCGCGACCTCGATTTTCATGCGCGCCATGTCAACGCCGGTCGGGCATTCGCGCTGGCACGCCTTGCAGCCGACGCACAGTTTCATCGTGTCGGCCATCGCGTCGCTGGCCAGCGCGTCAGGCCCCAGTTGCCCGGAAATGGCAAGACGCAGAGAGTTGGCCCGCCCGCGCGTCAGATGCACCTCGTCGCGGGTGACCCGGTAGGACGGGCACATGGCGCCACCTGCAAGCTTGCGGCAGGCACCATTGTTGTTGCACATCTCGACCGCGCCCTGGAAACCGCCACCGGCACCGGGCCATTGCGACCAGTCGAGCGCCGTCGTCATGTCCGGCACGACATAATCCTGATTATAGCGGAACAGCGAGCGGTCATCCATTTTCGGCGCATCGACAATCTTGCCGGGGTTGAACACGCCGTCAGGATCAAAGGCCTGCTTGACCTGCCGGAAGCTCGCCATCATGCGCGGACCGAACATTTTCTCGTTGAACTCTGAGCGCACAATGCCGTCGCCATGTTCACCGGAATGCGACCCCTTGTATGTCCGCACCAGGTCAAAGGCTTCCTCGGCGATGGCGCGCATGGTCTTGACGTCATGCTCAAGCCGCATGTTGAGCACCGGGCGCACATGCAGGCAGCCGACCGAGGCATGGGCATACCAGGTGCCCCTGGTGCCGTGTTTGGCGAAAATTTCCGTCAGGCCTGCGGTATAGGCGGCAAGGTCCTTCAGTTCCACGGCACAGTCTTCCACGAAGGAGACCGGTTTTCCCGCCTGTTTCATGGACATCATGATGTTGAGGCCGGACTTGCGCACTTCGGCGAGGTCGCCCTGCAGCTTCGGCTCGTTGACCTCGACCACGCCGCCGAAATGATCACCGGTGCGCGACCAGTCAAAGCCCAGATCCCCCATCACCTGGTGCAGTTGCTTCAGGCGGCGCAGGTTCTCGTTCCAGTCGTCCTCGGCAAAATCCACCAGCAGCAGGGCATCGGGCTCGCCGCGCACCACGTCTTCGATGGTGGGGCGGAACATGTCGATGCCGCGCGCCAGTTCGATCATGGTGCGGTCGACCAGTTCGACTGCAACGGGATCAAGCTTCACCAGGTGCTGGGCGGCATCCATGGCGGCATGAAATGTCGGAAAATGACACACGCCCATGGCCTTGCGTACCGGCAGCGGCGACAGTTTGAGCGTGATCCTGTCGGACCAGGCCAGCGTGCCCTCCGAGCCCACCAGCAGCGATGCCAGGTTGACCGGCTTGCCGTTGGGCACCAGGGCATCGATGTTATAGCCGCCGACACGGCGCATGACCTTGGGA
>CAYRLR010000271.1:0-4470 GCA_964424975.1 uncultured Anderseniella sp. | reverse complement strand
AGAAGGCGCGTTCTTTGTTCTCGACAAGGCCTTGAAGATGAAGGCTGCAGGGCTTCCGGTCATCAATCTTGGCATCGGCCAGCCGGATTTCGCGCCACCGGCACATGTGCTGGAAGCCGGGCTCAGGGCAATCAAGGACGGCCCGCACGGCTATACCTCTCCGGTCGGCATGCCTGCCTTGCGTGAAGCTGTCGCAAACAGTGTCTCCGCGCGCTACGACGTGCCGGTCGACGCCGATCAGGTTGTTATAGTACCGGGTGGCAAGGTCACGATTTTCTTTGCGTGCATGGTGTTCGGCGGGGCTGGTGCCGAGATATTGTATCCAGACCCGGGTTTCCCGCCCTATCGCGAAGCCATCAAGGCCGCATCGGCAAAACCGGTTCCGTATGCGATCCGCGAAGACCGCAATTTCGGATTTGATGCCGATGAGGTTCTCTCGCAGATCACCCCGGCGACGCGCCTGATCATCGTCAATTCACCGGCCAATCCGACCGGTGGCGTGGTGGACGAAGGTGAACTGGACAAGTTGGCAAACGGCCTGGAAGCGCATCCGCAGGTGGCCATTCTATCGGACGAGATTTACTCGCACCTGGTTTTTGAAGGCGCCGGTTTTCGGTCACTGCTGCAGTATCCGGCACTGGCCGACAGGGTGATATTGCTGGACGGATGGTCCAAGACGTTTGCCATGACCGGATGGCGGCTGGGGTATGGCATCTGGCCGGCAGAACTCGTCAATGCCGTGCGTGGGCTGATTACGGTTGATCATTCCTGCGTCAATGTTGCCGCCCAGTTTGCCGGTCTTGCAGCCATTACCGGGCCGATGGACGAGATCGACCGGATGCGTGAAATATTTGCACAACGCCGGGATGTGGTCGTCCGCCGCCTCAACGACATGCCGGGCGTTTCCTGCCGGGTTCCCGGTGGTGCGTTCTACGCTTTTCCAAACGTCACCGGCACCGGCATCGGCTCGAAACAACTGGCTGATCGTTTGCTGATGGAAGCCAATGTAGCGCTGATACCCGGTGACAGTTTCGGCAACAACGGCAAGGGCTATTTGCGGCTGTCATACGCAGCTGGTCTAGACGAGATCGAAGAAGCCCTTGCGCGTATGCACTCCCTGATTGCGGCCGTCGTGTGAAAACAAGGTCCCGTGCCAGGAGCGGGGTGGGAACTGGCGGGGTGCTGTCCCGGCACGGGTGACCTTCAAGAGTTCATGACCTGATGCAGGAAACAGAGTTCTTATTTGGATGGTACGCTACTGACGCCTTCCTTGCACACCAGCTGAATTAGCCGTTTCGCATGACAACAGCATGTCAAAACGGCGTCAGCCGAGGAAAATTATCAACGGCTTTACACTGGTCGCGGAACTTTGATTTGAAACCTTTTCGCCGCAGTGGCACTAATCAGGTCATGAATCTGAATCGTCGACACATGGCTGCGCTCCTCGTTTCATCGGTATTTGCCGCAACGACGGTTCCGCTGCTGCATGCATCTTCCGGCATCATGTCGGCACCGGCTGCACTGGCCGCTGCAGACAAGGGTGAAATTATCCTGGTGGACATCCGCACGCGTGGCGAGTGGAAGCAGACCGGACTGGCAAAGCCAGCACTTGCCATATCAATGCACGAAGCAGGCTTTGTCAGAAACCTGGCACATGCGCTGGGCGGTAATCGTGCCGGCAGGGTCGCCCTGATCTGTGCAACCGGTGGACGCAGCGCTCACTTGCAGCGGATTCTGGTCACTGCCGGTTTTGCAAATGTGGTTGACGTTTCCGAGGGCATGATGGGCTCAAGCGCCGGGCCGGGATGGCTGAAACGCGGCTTGCCCGTAAAGGCCTGGGGGGCGGACTGAAACAGGGTGCTGCGCTTGAGTACACTGGAATCGAGCATCTTTACACAGATCTAAACCAGCGACTGACACTTGGTTTCACGCAGGGTGAGGGCAAACAGAAACCCGATCCCCGAGCAGATCACCAGGCAGATAAATGCGAACCTGTAGTCGGCCGTCTGGTAGATCCGCGCGCCAGCCTGCATCGTGCCGTCCCAGCGCAAGTCAAGCATCCAGCCGATGATGGGTTGCAGGATGGCACCCGCACCCACCGTCATACCGTTGACCAGGCCTGAAACCGAGCCATGCAGGCGCTTGCTGGAAACCTCGCGTGCCAGCGCAAATGTGATAACCATGCAGCCACCCGTGAGCCCCGACAGAAACATCGCAACCGCCATGAAACTAAGGCTGATGTCCGGAACGAAGGCGATGATTGCGAGTAACCCGCAATTCAGGGCTGTGCCGATAACCAGCGGCGTTTTCCTGCGGCGAATCCTGTCGGACAACCAGCCTGCCAGCGGCGCGCCGACTGCCCAGCCAAGCAGGGAAAACGATGTATAGAAAGCGCTGGTGGGCCGATCCAGTCCGTAGGCACCGGCAAGGAACGGCACACCCCACAACCCGCCAAGCGCCAACATCGGACCGGACATGCTCATCGCGACGATGGCAATACGCCAGATCTCGTTGCGTTTCATGGTGTCCTTGAGGCCGGACCAGATTTTTGACCACTGATTGTCAATCGCCTGTTCTGCAGTGCCTGGACCGGGTGAGTCGCGGACTATGAGCGCGGTCGCAAGCGACAGCCCGGCGGCAAAAACGCCGGCCCAGATCATGGTCTGGCGCCATCCCAGTGACTCCACGGCAAGTGCCAGCGGAGCCTGGCCGGCAATGCCGCAAATCATGGCGAAAAACATTGCAAGGCCGGTCAGCAGGGCGAAGTGCCTGGGGTGAAACCATTTGGCCGCAAGTGCCATGCTGGCGATAAAGCCAACGGCTGAGCCCGCACCCACCATGAATCGCCCGGTATAGGCCAGGTTAACGCTTGCCGCTGTCCCGAATACAATGCTGCCGGCGCCTGCGAGCAACAGGGCAATCGTCAGCATGAGCCGTGCACCATAGCGATCGAGCAAGGCCCCAATAGGCAACTGCATCACGGCATAGGGATAAAAATATAATGCCGAAAGTTGCCCCATCACTGCACCGGTGACGGCGAACTCGGCCATCAGGTCCGGCACCATGACGCTGGGTGCGACGCGCTGGAAAAATGCATATCCAAAAGCAATTGCACTCAGTGACCAGACCGTAACTGCCAATGCAAGACTGGCAGGCGCGGCCGATTCAGTGGACTGTCTGGGGCTGTCTGTGGCCACGTTTGTCTCAATACCGCCTGGATCAGGATGGTTTTTCGGTCGTCACAACCAAAGACGAAAACCGAATCGCTTCCAAAGCGTCAGAGAAACTTTACGGGTTCAATTGAACCCGTGTTGCTCTAGGCGCAGCATCCACAACCGGTGGCTGACAACACAACCAATCAGAGATAGTTGTTTGACCATGCGCGCTTGAAAAGTAAAGGCCCTTGAGGCGTTATACCAAGGCAAGAAATGACCGCGTGCGCCGTCACACGGTTGGCGAGGCGGATTTGGCGCGCGACTGCGGGCTCAACAATTGCTGCAGTCAAGCGTAAGACCGTTGCGCGGGCGTTGCGCGACTGTTTCTTCAACCACCCATGGGGCGGCACCTATGACATAACCGACCATCGGCTGAAAACTCAGGCAGACCCGGGCAACGACAACATCGTTATTTTCCTGTGTCAGTTTGTCCAGCGTTGTACCGGACATGCTGGGCGGCGCGCCGCCGCAACCGCCACGCGAATGGCTCCACTCTTGCTTTATTTCATTTCCGGAGCGGCGATAGTTCATCAACTCGACCTTTGTCTGAGTGGAGGAAGCCGGTTTCAAGATGGCATCGGCAGCCAGAATAAACTGATCCAGATCAGCCGTTGTGACATTGGCCGTTTCCTGGGTGGTAAGGTCAACGACCGCACTGGCGGCGACTGTGACCTTTCGTTTGAGTGAAAGGCCATGGGTTAGGTCAACGATCCCCAACAACAGCGTGATCATGAACGGGAACAGCAGTGCTGCTTCGATGCTGACCACACCACCTTGCTTGCGGCCAAATCGCGCCAGTTTGCAGATAAAGCCCGATGGTGTCATTGCTGATTTGTCTGTCGATGAGTAGTTCATTTCGGTGTTTTCCTGAACGGATGGAATAATGCGAATGCAGCCTTCGGCCAAGCCTCAGTCGAAGGGTTCGTTGCGAAATACAGCCACACCGCGCACAAGTCGTTTATCCGTGCCGTGATCGGCCAGCCAATGCGGAGGCGCGGTGGTGGTGCCGTTCAAATCCAGTAATCCCATCAACATGGGCGAGAAGAGCTTCCATTCATAAAACGTTTCTACGACCACGATATCACCTGCCTTGCCTGGATCAAAAGCTGCGCCGGTTGTTATGCTATCGCTTAACTGCCCGTCGCTGGACGCGTTAGCCCGGCCGCTGGCATCAGTGAACGTGTTGCGGACTTCGACATTTATGTAGACTTTGCTGCAATTCAGTACCGTAGGAAGATTTGCGCAAAACCTTTCT
>CAYRLR010000270.1:0-4474 GCA_964424975.1 uncultured Anderseniella sp. | reverse complement strand
CCGGTCTGATGGTGGGCACATTCATGCCGGTCGATGAACTGCTGAAATTCGCGTGGCGCGGCGGCGAAATTGGATCGCAGCACGACAGGCTTGCCGCTTGCATCCCTGATCGCCATCCCCGCCGCCAGGCCGGGGCGGCCCCTGTCGCTGCTACTGAACTCAACCTGCTCACCCTTGTTGTTCGAACAAACCGGAGCCGCGGCAAGACCTGCTGCATTTACCGAACCGTTCTGCTGCGCGAACGCGCTGGAGACGGCAACCAGGCATAGAGCCATCATGGCGGCCACGCCGCTCCGGCAACTCCATGCTGCAGATAACGGTCTGCCGATTTTCCGGTAACCCGTCATGATCCGCTGAACAACAGCGCCGGTAACTCAGCACTGCCTTCCGTCAGACCGGTAGCGGCATGCACAATGGCGTTGGCGTCTATGCCAAAGTGGTCATACAGGTCGGCGATGGTTCCGGTCTGGCCAAAGTGCTCGACACCAAGAGGAATCGTCCGGTGACCCACCACGCCACCCAGCCAGGCAAGAGTTGCAGGGTGCCCGTCAATGACGGTAACGATGGAACAGTTTCCCGGCAGCGGTGACAGCAACGCCTCGATATGACTGCGCGCGCGCGCATTTCCTCGGCGGCGATCACGTTGTGCCGCTGTCCACCCGGCATTCAGCCGGTCTGCCGACGTGACTGCCAGTACCGCGACGTCACGGCGGACTTCAGCAATACGCCCGGCAGCCGCAATGGCTTGCGGCGCGACACAGCCCTGATAGGCAATGACCACCTCGCAGTTGGGTCCGGGCTTGCGCAACCAGTACGCTCCGTCGATTGTGCCTTGCCGGAAATCGTCATTGGCCCGCTTGCCCGGTTGTTCGATCGGATTGGTGCTCAGGCGCAGGTACACCGACCCGCCGGTTTCGTCGCGCAGCCAGGTGCGTTCATCACGAACATCCTCGCCGGCCTTTTGCATGTACTCGAATGCCCAGTGCATGATGACTGCCAGCTCATCGACAAAGGCCGGCTCGAACGCTGCCAGCCCGTCCTGACTCATGCCGATCAACGGTGAGCCGATGGATTGGTGCGCACCGCCTTCAGGTGCCAGTGTGACCCCGGACGGCGTGCCGACAATCATGAAGCGGGCGTCCTGATAGCAGGCATAGTTCAACGCATCGAGGCCGCGGGCCACAAACGGGTCATACACAGTGCCGACCGGCAGCAGCCGCTTGCCGAACAGCGAATGCGACAGTCCCGCGGCGCCCAGCAGCAGAAACAGGTTCATTTCTGCAATGCCAAGCTCGATGTGCTGGCCTTCGGGCGTGAATTCCCATTTTGCAGTTGAAGGAATTTTCTCGTTGATGAACGTGTCGGCCTGTTCGGTTCGCGCGAACAATTTCCGCCGGTTTACCCATGGACCGAGATTGGTGGTGCCGGTGACGTCCGGGGATGTGGTGACAATACGCTGAGCCAGCACGCTGTCCCCCTTGGACAGGTCATCGAGAATTTTGCCAAACCCCATCTGGGTTGAAATCTCGCGCTCGGCGGACGGCTCAATGGCAGGAACCGGTATTGCTGCTTCCGTGAACCGCCGCACGCCCCTGGAAAAGAACGCCACGCGGTCGAGAAATTCCTGCAGGGCGTGCGGATCGGCAACAGTTGCAAATCTCTCCCATTCCTCACCCTCGGCCACTCCCATGTGCTGCTGCCATGCCGCCATCTGGGTCTTGTTCATCAGCCCGCCATGATTGTCCTTGTGGCCGGCAATGGGTGTGCCCCATCCCTTGACGGTATAGGCGAGAAAACAGACCGGCCGATCATGGTCGATGGCGTCAAACGCCTCAGCCATGGTGGCAACGCAATTGCCACCGAGATTTTCCATCAGGTCCGCCAGTTCATCATCAGAGCGTGCATCGATAAGCGCAGTCACATCGCCCTGATCGCCAAGGTCATCCATCAACCGCTTGCGCCAGACCGAGCCCCCCATGAAGGTCAGCGCCGAATAAAGCTGGTTCGGACAGGCATCAATCCAGGCCTTCAGCCTGCCGCCGCCGCGTTCCTCGAAAGCGGCGCGCTGCAAATGCCCGTACTTGACGCGCACCACGTCCCATCCGAAAGCGTCGAATACCTGCTCTGCCCGCTGCCACAGACCTTCGCGCACCACGCCATCGAGCGACTGGCGGTTATAGTCGATAATCCACCAGGTATTGCGCAGATCGTTCTTCCAGCCCTCCTGCAGGGCTTCATAGATATTACCCTCGTCCAGTTCGGCGTCGCCGACCAACGCCACCATTCTGCCAAGCGGCAATCCGTGCCCCCAACTCTTGGCGGCAATGTAGTCCTGCACCAGTGAGGCGAACGAGGTGATCGCAACGCCCAGGCCCACCGAGCCGGTCGAGAAATCCACGTCATCGATGTCCTTGGTGCGCGACGGATATGACTGGACACCGCCAAAGCCCCTGAAATTTTCCATCTTGTCGCGGGTCTGATTGCCCATCAGGTACTGAATGGCGTGAAAAATCGGGGACGCGTGCGGCTTCACCGCCACCCGGTCTTCCGGGCGCAGTGCGGAGAAGTACAGCGCCGTCATGATCGAGACTATCGAGGCAGACGATGCCTGGTGTCCGCCAACCTTGATGCCGTCGGCCTTGGGCCGGATGTGATTGGCATTGTGGATCATCCAGTGCGACAGCCACAACAACCGTTGCTCTATTGTTTTCAGATGGCCCGTTCGGGTTGTCATGAGTGCTTCCCTGCCGCAGTGATCCGTTCAATCTGCAAGCAAGTCTAGAGCAACATGGGTCTAATTGAACCTATAAAGTTGCTCTAGCACTTTGGAAACGATCAGTTTTATGGTCTTGCCATTCAACGCGCGAACGCCGGCTCCATGTTCACAATACGGGCCAGGCAGAACCAGGTTATTTTGAACCCTGCCGGTAAGACATGGTAGCCAGCACGATTCCGAACGATACGAAACCGAGTATAACCATTGCGAGATACATTTTTTCATAGGCTGTCACGACATCACCTCCATTGTACAAGTGCTGGATGCGTTGCGGAGTCTCTCGGGCGACAGGATTTTGTGCGTTGATCCAGATCAATTGTGCCATTGATGAGAATCACCCAAACGGTCAGGAAACAGGTTGAGTGAATTTGCAGACAGATTGATTGTCAGGTCAGCGGCGCTTGTAATGTGCGCGAAACACTGGCGGGCAACGTTCAAGCTCTGCCGCCATGTCGGACGATTGCCACGCCTGTGCCCGCCGGTACAGCACAATGACAAATTCCATTGGCGCAAGCTGTTCGATCATAACCCGGTCTTTGAAACCTTTTGTGACAAGCTGGCCAGCAAGGACTGGGTTCGCGATCGCTGCCCTGCGTTGCCGATACCCGCCACACTCTGGCAAGGCACGTCGGCGCACGGTATTCCCGCAGGATTGCTGAACCGGGCCGCCTTCATCAAGGCAAACAACGGCTCAGGCTACAATATCCGTCTTGACGGCCGAGGTGTCGAACGCAAGTCGATTGAAGCCCGGTTCTCGCGCTGGCTGTCGCGACCATACGGCCAGGGAAATGCCGAATGGGGTTACAGGAAAGTTCCACGCACGGTTTTCGTGGAAGAGATCATCACCACGCCTGATGGCAGCGCGCCAGTCCTGATTGAGGTGTATGCCACGGCCGGCGCACCGGCGGTGGTTTACTGTGTAACCGGTTGGAAAGACGGCGAGCGCTACGGAGCGTTTTTTGACCTTGCGGGATGCCTGATCCCCATGGCACCGGATGATCACGGAGCCCTGCCCGATGACTGGCATCCTCCTGCAGGATTCTTCAAGGCCGTGGAATATTCCAGAGTTCTCGTGCGCGATCTCGATCACGTGCGAAGCGATTTCCTGTGCGTTGGCGACAAGGTCTGGTTCAGTGAAATGACCCCGTACAATTTTAGTGGTCTGGGGTCGTTTGCGTCGCCTGCAGAAGAAGCAACTGTCTACAGCCGGTGGGATCTGGGCCAGTCATGGTTCTTGCGCACACAGCACAAGGGCTGGAAACGGCTGTATGCAAACGCCCTGCGCCGCGTGCTGGAAAATCACCCTGCAAGCAGATGACCAGCGCCATTGAGCGAGTGTGCAGAAACGCGGAGCCAATCCGATTCTCCCCGGCTCACCCGATTCTCCTGAACTCATCCGATTCTGTGGCCACAAGCAGTTTGTTGCAATTTTTACGTGTACCAAAACTCAAATCCACAACCAAAGATGCGCCGTCGTTAACCTGTCATTAACCAAAAAATTTTGGGCCGTGTTTTGTGAACCCCGCCATATCGGGCGGTATTAACACCGCGTTCACAACCATGACAGTCGGGTGACGGAAAATATCTATGGATAGTATCCGGTCCAACGCCGCGGAATCGTTGAGCTTCATGGGCGAATCGTGGCTAAGTCCGGTTATCCACAGAGCCTGTCAAGGCTGTGGACACTATATGTTGTGT
>CAYRLR010000269.1:2743-4479 GCA_964424975.1 uncultured Anderseniella sp. | reverse complement strand
TTCAGTTCCACGAACGGCATATCCAGGGCGCGTGCCAGGCTGAAGCCAAGCGTGGATTTGCCGGCACCGCGCAAGCCCACCAGCGCAATACGTTGTCCACGCCCGGAATGCCCATCCGGCAGCGACCCTGTCTCGCACACAAGCGCTTCCAGTGTTACACCGAGGGACATCGCAATATCGCGCAACAAGACAATGGAAATATTGCCGGAGCCGGTTTCAAGCTGGGCAAGATACCGCTCGGACACCCCGGATATGCCCGACAACACCCGCCGCGAAAGTCCGCGTGTTTTCCGCTCTGCCCGAACCCTGTCGCCGAGCCCAATCAGGAACGCCTCGGAATCGCGTCTGCCCTCCGGTTGAGTGCGCGGTGTATGAGTACAGCGAACCATGATGGCGGGTTCAGACGGTTCAGTAGGTTTCAACGTGATACCTCCCGCTGGTCCGCATCCGTGGTTTCAGCGCTGCCCAGTCCAGTCCGCCATTGCGGCAAATGTCGGCAAGCGCTTCATCAACACCGGTTTCCATGCCCTTCAACCCGCAGATGTAGATGTGGGTCTCATCGCGCTGCAACAGGTCCAGCAACCCTTGCGCGCGCAGCCGCATCCGGTCCTGCACATATTCCTTGCGCTCGCCGGCAACACGCGAATAACAGAACTCGGTGTGCAGCAGGCTTTCAGGGACCTTCTTCAACGGGCCGAAATAGGGAAGTTCTTCCGGACGGCGGGCGCCGAAATATAACTGCAGCTTGTTTTGCAGGTCCGGCATTGTCCTGCGGCGGCGTTCGGTAAACCCCCGAAACGGGGCTGAACCGGTTCCGGTACAGATCATGATCAGATTGGCCTGCGGATCGTTGGGCAGCAGGAAGGTGGCGCCGAACGGACCGGTGATGTCAATCTCCGCCCCCCTTGC
This sequence comes from uncultured Anderseniella sp., assembly GCA_964424975.1. Classification (GTDB taxonomy): domain Bacteria; phylum Pseudomonadota; class Alphaproteobacteria; order Rhizobiales; family Aestuariivirgaceae; genus Anderseniella. Next base: position 3,570 of record CAYRLR010000269.1, on the reverse strand, counting down.
CAGGTCGCACAGAAAATTCGACGCAACACCCTTGTCTTCCCGCTTGACGGTCAGCGCAATATTGTTGGTGTTGGGTTTTTCGCCGTCGCGCGGGCTGGCGACAGAGTACAGGCGCGGCTCATGCGGCTTGCCCTCGACATCCTCGCCCGGCACAACCACACCGATGCTTTGTCCTTCAAGCACCGGGAACACCTGGTCACCCAGATTCAGTATGATGTGGCGCACATCGCTTTCCGCATCTGCATCGGTCAGCCGGAAATTTCCCTGCACAACAGCTTTTGCGGGCTTGGCCCGGTTGAACAGGTTGATGGAAGGCTTTGAGGCAGACGCAGGTGCCACCGGTTTGCCGCCGGTACCTTCGTGAGCCTTGGCAAGCAAGGCATCAATTTCATCTTCCAGCGCTTCAAGTGAACCGCCGCCATCGCTGGCCTGCTCCAGCCCCTCTTCCTGTTCGGGCAATTCCAGCATCTCGAACTGTTGTTCAAGCGTGTATGGCTCAGCCACCACACGCCAGTTGTCGATCGATCCCGTAGGGCACGGGCTGATGCAGTCCATGCAGAAATTGCACTTGCTTACATCCACCACGACATTGTTGTCATCATGGGTGATGGCATCAACCGGGCAATGCTCTTCACACGTGTAACACCGGATGCAGATCTCCGGATCGATCAGGTGTTGTTTGACAAGCGCGCTCATGCGTTCGACGCGACACCGGACACTTTTACATACTCAAAATCACCCGGCTTGTTGTCGATGCCGACACGCGGAGGAGAAATCCAGCCTGCATACTTGCCGGATTCCCACTGCGGCTTCATCAGGCTGTCAAT
>CAYRLR010000269.1:0-2643 GCA_964424975.1 uncultured Anderseniella sp. | reverse complement strand
GCCGACAGCGCGGGTTCGTCCGAGATGATCACCTTGCCGTCGATCAGGCGGAGCACCGGATAGGTGGCGCTTTCAAGCTGGTGGTCATCGTCAATCTTTGCTTCCCTGTAGCGGCCCTTGATGCCTGAGTGGAATGCATTGGCCGCATTGGTGGAAATCTCCGAGCCGAACAGGTCCAGCGAAAGCGAATAGTGAATATTGGCCTTTTTCTGGATGGTCGGCAGGTCAATGACGCCAAGCGCACGAACCGCGGCGATGTCGTAAGGATCCGTGATACCGGCCTGCTTCATGGCCTCACAGGTGCGCTGGATCGTGCGGCCGACACCGGTTTCCCCGACGAACATGTGGTGCGCCTCCTCGGTCAGCATGAACCGGCAGGTGCGCGACAGTGGATCGAAGCCGGATTGCGCCAGAGCTTCAAGCTGCATCTTGCCGTCACGGTCGGTGAAATAGGTGAACATGAAGAACGACAGCCAGTCGGGCGTTGCTTCGTTGAACGCTCCCAGCATGCGCGGATGGTCTTCGGAACCCGATTGACGCTGCAACAGCATGTCGGCTTCCTCGCGACCGTCGGCACCGAAGTATTTCTGCAACAGATACACCATGGCCCACAAATGGCGGCCTTCTTCCACGTTCACCTGGAACAGGTTGCGCATGTCGTAAAGCGACGGCGCGGTCTGGCCCAGATGGCGCTGCTGTTCAACCGAGGCCGGTTCCGTATCGCCCTGGATCACGATCAGGCGGCGCAGCATGGAGCGGTATTCGCCGGGCACTTCCTGCCATACCGGCTTGCCGGCATGTTCGCCGCACGGGATGGTGCGGCCTTCTTCTTCCGGTGCCAGCAGGATGCCCCAGCGATATTCCGGCATTCTCACATAACCGAACTTGGCCCATCCCTTGGGATCAACCGAAACTGCGGTCCGCAGATACACCAGTGATTCCTGGAATCCCTCCGGCCCCATATTGTTCCACCAGTTCAGGTAGCCCGGGTGCCACTTTTCGAGAGCCTTCAGCACCCGCCGGTCTTCCGACAGGTTCACATTGTTGGGGATTGAAGTATTGTAATCCACATTGACGAGATCAGCCATACTGCTTGTTCCTTACCTACACACGTTCCATGTTGAAATCTGCACGCTTGCCCGAGCCATAGCGCTTCAGGGCACCGTCTGCACCCACCGCATTGGGGCGCTGGAATATCCAGTTCTGCCAGGCTGTCAGCCTGCCGAATATGCGCGTTTCCATTGTTTCCGGTCCGGCAAACCGCAGGTTCGCCTCCATGCCGGTCAGCGCATCGGGGGAAAAGCTGGCGCGTTCTTCCAGGAAAATCCGCACTTCATCTTCCCAGTCAATATCGTCAAACGCGAATGTTACGAGGCCAAGCTCATCTGCCGCAGACGCATCCAGCGCCTCGCCCTGGCGCGCCTTTGCCGTTTCAACCGCTTCGGGGTCACCGAGAAAACGCGTTTCAAGCCGAGTAATGCCATTGCTCATCGGATAGGCACCGAAGTTCAACGGGCCCAGGACGATGGTCGCTTCGGGCCGGTTGTCGCCTTCAAACTGGCCATCAGCCATGTAGGAGCGATCTGCCGCAAACAGCAGTTCAGCCAAGGTGCCTGCAAAGCACGAGCCGGGCTCCGCCATGACCGCCAGGGTACGCGATGTCAGATCAACCCGTTTCAGCACGCGGCGCCAGTACAACAGCAATTCGCGCATCAGCCAGTGCTGCTTGTTGCCGGCCATGAAATCATCGTACGCCAGCACCAGTGCCGGGTCACCGGCAGACTTGAACTGCACGACAGCCACTTCCAGTTCGTTGAAGCGGATTTCCAGCAGGGCATCGTCCAGATCACGGGCCAGGCGCAGCGGCCAGAACTGGTCGCCCTGGCTCTGCGCCGCAGCAACGTCAGCAGGCGGCGCGGCATCCGGGCCGGTGATATTGATCGTTGCAACTCTTGCACCGCGGTCAAATTCGACTGAAACGGTTGAATAGGCGATGGCATCGTCGGTGATGGTCTTGATGAGCGGCGTGAGCTTGACACCTTCGCCTGCAGACGGGCGGTCGGATTTTGACGCCAGTTCAGCGGCCCGTGCACTTACGGCATCGGCAAACTTCGATGCCGGCACAACTTCGTCCACCAGCCGCCAGTCCACCGCCTTCTTGCCGCGAATGCCTTCTTCCAGCGAACAGAACACATCGGCGCGATCACGGCGCACCTTGCGTTTGTCCGTCACCCGCGTAAGGCCACCGGTTCCCGGCAGCACGGCCAGCAAAGGCACTTCCGGCAATGACACAGACGATGACCCGTCGTCGGTCAGCATGATATGGTCACACGCCAGGGCCAGTTCATAACCACCACCTGCGCAGGCGCCCGACACGGCACACAGATAGGTCTGGCCGCTTTCGGCGGATGCCTCTTCCATCGAGTTGCGGGTCTCGTTGGTGAACTTGCAGAAATTCACCTTGTGCGAGTGCGCCGACCCGCCAAGCATCCGGATGTTGGCACCGGCACAGAACACCTTGTCCTTGCCCGATGCCAGCACAACCGTCTTCACCAGCGGGTATTCAAAGCGCAGACGCTGGATAGCGTCGGCCAGCTCGATGTCCACACCCAGATCATAGGAATTGAGTTTCAGTTCATAGCC
>CAYRLR010000268.1:0-4482 GCA_964424975.1 uncultured Anderseniella sp. | reverse complement strand
ATCATCATGGCGAACGTCAATACCGCGAATGAACCTCTTGAGGTTGCCTATATTGGCCGCACCGAGGGGCAAGGCGAGGCAGACACCGGCGCAATCGCCGCCTTGCCGGGCAACGGCTTGCCGGAAACCCTGGATATAACCGGTATCACACCAGGTGAACTGGTCATGGAGGGCGGTGCCATGGGCGGACTTGCTGGCGCAAAACTGCGTGGCCGCGACGTTGGTATGCGCGAGCTTGTGCAAAACGGCATGGCCTGGGCATTCAATGGTGTCGCCGGTATCACCGAAGAGCCGTTTGCCAGTTTGAAGCTCGGGGAAACGGTCGTGTTTGATTTCATCAACAAAACCGCATGGCCCCATGCCATGCATCTGCACGGTCATCATGTCCTGCCGCTGACGATTGATGACAAACCGGTTGCCGTCCAGGATTGGCGCGACACTGTCGTGATGTCTGCCGACAGCAAGATGCGCGTGGCGTTTGTTGCCGACAATCCGGGCAAGTGGATGCTGCATTGTCACATGCTGGAGCATCAGGCAGCAGGCATGATGACGTGGGTTAATGTCGAAGTTTGAAATTGGGTGCGGCGCTGCATATATACGCATGCACCTCAATTTGCCTTGATCGGGCTGAACGCCTGCTTTACCCAAGGCGCAACACAAGCGCGGTGCACGCAACAAAAGCCGCCTTTTTTCAACATGTGGATTGACCGATGAGTGACGATGGACTGTTTCGTGAGGTGGATGAGGACGTTCGCCGCGACAAGCTTACGCAAGTTTGGGACCGCTTCGGCAACCTGATCCTCGCCGGCTGTATTGGCCTCGTTGTCGCCGTTGGCGCTTTCAAGGGCTGGCAATACTGGCAGGCCCAGCTGGCAGAAAAGGCCGGCATGGAATGGTACGCCGCAATCACCCTCTCCGATGCCGGCAAGATGGCTGAAGCGGATGCGGCGTTTGACGAGATCACCAAGTCCGGACACAAGGGCTATTCGGTGCTGGCCAGGCTGTCCCAGGCGGCTCGTCTTGGCCAGGACAGCAACGTTGCAGAAGCGGTGAAGATTTATGATGCTGTCGCGGCTGATGGTGCTGTTGACCAGCCATTGCGGGATCTGGCGAAGGTCCGTGCTGCCTATCTGCTGGTAGACACGGCAAGCGTTTCCGACATGACATCCCGTTTGGCAGGGCTTGATGGCGCCGCTTCTTCGTGGCGCCACGCCGTGCGTGAAATTCTGGCGTTGGCCCATGTTCGGGCTGGCGATTTCAAGGCTGCCGATGAGCAGCTCAAACTGATCCTGGCCGATCCAGCGACACCTGCTGCACTGCGCACCCGTAGCGTGCTCGTGTCTGCGCAGATCCAACCGCTTTTGCCAGCAAGCACCAACTAGAAAGCTCCAGTTCCATGGCCTCCCATACGGCACCGGCCAAACGGCTTCCGACACTCGCAATTGTCGGCAGGCCGAACGTTGGCAAATCCACATTGTTCAACAGGCTGACCGGCAAGCGCCTGGCGCTTGTTGATGATCGCCCCGGCGTGACCCGTGACCGGCGTGAAGGCGATGCCAGTATCGGAGGCCTGAAATTTCGCATTGTTGACACGGCAGGTCTCGAAGACGCTGGTCCCGACACACTGGCGCGCCGCATGACCGATCAGAGCCGTGAAGCCATTCAACAGGCGGATGTTTGCCTGTTCATGATCGATGGCAGGGCCGGGGTAACGCCGTCGGATCAACACTTCGCCGAGCTGGTTCGCAAGACCGGCAAACCGGTCATCGTTGCCGCCAACAAGGCAGAAGGCGGCAAGGGAGAATCGGGCCGCCTCGAAAGCTACTCGCTGGGCCTCGGCGATCCGGTCGCGATCTCGGCAGAGCACGGCGAGGGCCTGGGTGACCTGTATGATGCGCTTGAAGAGGCATTCAGATTGTATGGTCCGGCTGCCGAAGAAGCCGTGCCTGATGAAGATACGGACAGTTTCGATGATGTCATCGCCTTTGACCCGGACGATGAAGACGCCGGTGACGGACTGACACCCGACAGACCATTGAGACTGGCAATTGTCGGCAGGCCGAATGCCGGCAAGTCCACTTTGATCAACCAGCTTGTCGGCGAACAGCGGATGCTCACCGGCCCCGAAGCAGGCATCACGCGCGATGCCATCAGTCTCGACTGGGAATGGAATGGCCAGCGCATCAAACTGTGGGACACTGCCGGCATGCGCAAGAAAGCGCGCGTCAACGACAAGCTGGAAAAAATGTCGGTGTCGGACGGATTGCGGGCCATCAAGTTTGCCGAAGTTGTTGTGCTGCTGATTGATGCAACCCAGCCGCTTGAAAAACAGGACCTGCAACTGGCCTCGCTCATGGCGCGCGAGGGCAGGGCCATGGTGCTGGCCATAAACAAGTGGGATCTGGCCGAAGACAAGGATGCATTGCGCCGCGACATCCTGCTTGAAGTGACCCGGCTGCTGCCGCAGGTCTCCGGCATTGCCGTTGTGACGTTTTCCGGCCTCAGCGGCCGCGGTGTGCACAAGCTGATGCCCGCGGTCATGGAAACCTACAAGCTGTGGAACACGCGGATACCCACAAACAAGCTGAATGGCTGGCTGGAAGAGCAGATACAGCGTCATCCGCCACCGGCGCCCGGTGGCCGGCGCATCCGGCTGCGATATATCACACAGGTCAGTGCGCGACCGCCGACCTTTGTGGCATTCTGCTCCAATGCCGCCAACATGCCTGAAAGCTATAATCGCTATTTGATCAATGGGTTGCGCGAAGATTTTGGCCTGTGGGGCATACCGATACGCATCAACCTGCGCGAAGGCAAGAACCCGTATGCTCACAAGGCGAAGAAACAGCGATAAGCCGTTGTAATGACTCTATTTGTATAGCGCGCTGACTGTGCCGAGTTCCGGGCAGGCGCTGACAATCTCGTCACCGGTAGCAACATAGACCAACCCGGTTACCACGCCGGTGGTGATCACGTCTTTCGACTTCAGCATCCTGGAGTGGGAGTTAAGATAGTTTGCAAGCCAGGTCAGCGCAATGTCCGGGCCGCCCAGTGCATTGACACCCGCACCGGTTGTCTCGGGCTGGCCGTTCTTGTTGACTGTCAGTTGCAAAGCCGCGTAGGCACCTGCCGGCAACACCTCATGTGCCGGGCCCAGCACGAAGGCATCATTGCATCCGCCATCGGCAATGTTCCACATATTGCCGTCTTCCAGGCCGCCCGGCAGTCGCCGGTTGACCAATTCCAGTGACAGGTGAACCGATGCTGTTGCGCCAAGCACGTCTTCGACCGTGTGCGCCGTGTCACCGGGAGGCAGGTCGCGCGCCATGGTGAAGGCGATTTCCGGTTCAACCAGGCGAATGGCTGTCGCGCTTATCGGTACCTCGCCACCGTTGGCAAAGCTGCGCTGCGCATAGATCTGTCCGGGGAAGGGGCCGGTTGCGCGCAGCATGTCCTGTGCCATTTTACTGGTGCAGCCGATCTTCCAGCCGGTTTGTGTCCAGCCGGTCATTGCAGCGGTTTCACACTGCATCGAGAATGCCAGCGCCTCGCTGGCAGGCGCGTCACCGGGGTAAGAGTCCAGTTTGCGGCCCTGGACGCGCGCCTCTGCCAGCGCTTTGGCAATGCTCGTAACTGTCAACAGGGTCTAGCTCCGTTGTGTCAGCGCGCCGTCCTTGAAGTCGTAGACGGCACCGTTGGTGATTGTGTCGACCGAGCATAGCGAAACCATGGCGTTTGCCAACTGCTCCGGTGTCGGCAAGGCGGCCTGATCTTCCCCCGGCATTGCCTGGCGCCGCATGCGTGTGGCGATGGGGCCGGGGTTCAGCAGGTTGGCGGTTGCATTGGTTGTCGCAAGTTCTGCTGCCCAGGTGCGCACCAGCATTTCAAGCGCAGCCTTCGAAACAGCATAGCCGCCCCAGTAGGCGCGTGCCGTGTGTGCAGCGCCTGATGTGATGAACACAGCCCGCCCGGCGTTCGACGCCCTGATCAACGGCTCCAGTGACCGGATCAGGCGGTAATTGGCAGTTACATTGATCGCCATCAGGTCATCAAAGGTATTCGGCTTCAGATGCTGTAACGGGGTCAGTGACCCGAGGATGCCGGCATTGCCGACCAGGATGTCGAGCTTGCCCCAGCGTTCGGCAATGGGTGTGCCAAGCCGGTCGATACCCTCAAAGTCCTTGATATCAAGCGGCACAAGCGTGCTGGACCCGCCGGCGGCCTGAATGGCATCATCGAGTTCTTCCAGTCCACCAACAGTGCGGGCTGTGGCGATGATGTGGGCGCCTTCGCTTGCGAGTTTCAAGGCTATGGCCCGTCCGATACCGCGTGATGCGCCCGTAACAAGCGCAACGCGCCCTGCCAGAGATTTTGCCATGCTTGGTTTCCTGAATTTCAGATAGATCGTAACCTTGCGGTCAGAGTCAGCGGATTGATATCAGCCGGCTTCGGCCAACAACGACAACTGGTGTGGATTGCCGC
>CAYRLR010000267.1:0-4504 GCA_964424975.1 uncultured Anderseniella sp. | reverse complement strand
CGCATCGATCGAATACCCGTTCACCGATTCATATTTAAGGTCGATGCCCGGCGACACCACCAGCCGGTCATAGCCGATTTTGGCACCTGAACCCAACTCCACAGTTTTTGCGGCGCCATCGACACTGACAGCCCAGTCATGGACCACATTGACGCCATGCCTGGCTGCCAGTGCATCATAGGTGTGGCCAATGTAATCATAATCTTGCAAGCCACCCAGATAGAGGTTGGAGAAGAAGCAGGTATAGTATTTCTTCGTCGGTTCGATCAGGGTAACGTCAATGGCTCCCTTTGAGTCCTTCGCGATGTAGCGCGCGGCAGTCGCGCCACCGGCGCCTCCTCCGATAACCACGACACGCGGTTTCTTGCCCTGTGCATAAGCCGGAAGACTCAAACCAGCGGATACGGCACCCAGCCCAAGCAAACCTGTCGTGAATTTTCTTCTATCGACGATAGTCATTTTCTTCCTCCCGAGTTTCCTGACAATTTGCTGGTACCGCGCTCTTAGTCAGGTGGTTGGAGCGCTGAAAAATAGGCGGCCAGAGCAGCAATGTCTTCATCGGACAACCGCTTGGCCACGGTTTGCATTGTCTGGTTTTCGAGTTGCCTGGATCGATAGAGTTTCATCATGGCGATGAAGCCTGCTTCATGCATTCCGTTGATCGTGGGTATTTGTGAGCCGGTGGCAACTGACTGGTGGCATGTCACGCATTCAGACGACAGATACTGCCCATACTCAGAGTCGCCGCCTGCATATGATACAGCCGTCATGCAGACATAATTGAAAGCAAGAGCAATCGCGCGCATGTTCCTCCGAAACATATATTCAAGTTTCTGTATGTGATTGTGTAACAGGATCAAGTGGGCGTCAAGTTTCCATGGATGCCGCTGCAGTGTCCAGCGACCACACGAACGGTGTTGCCCAGGGCATGCCGACCCTGCTGGACGCTCCCGCCAGGCGAGAGTACCGGGCACCGATGCATGACACGGTCCGCGCAGTTGGTTTTAGGGTCGGTATTGATTCGATACCAACGCGCCGGTGCGGAGCGACAACTGTCGCAGAGGTCTCTGGTTCCGGCGGAGCATGTTCAACAATTGACGATTTGCGAGACGCGATAGCCGAAATCCGACATCGACCTGATGATCAGGATGCGCACGTCGAGCTTGCCACGGCCATCGCTTCAGACCGGTCTGACTTGTCTGTGCATGCTTGATATCAGTATCGGATCGATACATTAGTGATCAAACAGCTCCTGCAGCTTGATGCGCTGGATCTTGCCGGACGGGCCTTTCGGCAATTCGGCCATGACGTGTATCCGGTCGGGTGACTTGAAATCCCCGATTGTTTTCCTGCACAGATCAATCAGGTCCTGCTCGCAAACGCCGGATTTGCCGTTGAGCACAACGCCTGCCTCGATACGCTGTCCATAGCGCTCACAGCGACAGGCAAAGGCTGCTGCCTCAATGACGTCGGGATGCGCATACAGCGCCTCGTCCACCTCGCGCGGGGCAATGTTTTCGCCGCCCTTGATGATCAGTTCCTTGAGCCTGCCGGTAATGAAAACATAGCCCTGCTTATCCATGCGTCCGAGATCGCCGGTGCGCAACCATGCATCGCCGGTCAGCGACGCAGCAGTGGCTTCCGGGTTGTCGAGATAGGCCCGCATGACATTGGACCCGCGCACCAGCACCTCGCCTTCCACACCGGCAGGTACTTCACGCTGGTGGTCATCGGCAATCATCACCTCGTTGCCAACTGCCAGGCCGGGCGACCCGATCTTGCGTTCACCGGGCGGCAACGGGTTCGACAGGATTTGCGCTGCCGTTTCGGTCAGGCCCATGGTCTCGATGATCGGCAGCCCGAACCTTGTCTCGAAGGCTTCATGCACATCAGGTGACAGCGGGGCCGATGCGGAGCGCCCGAACCGCAGGCCCGCAATGTCGGCCGGGTTGGTGGTTGTGTTTTCCACCTCGTGCAGCAGGTAGGAGATTTGCGTCGGTACCACCGAAAACCACGTGCAGGCCTGCTCGCGGATCGTCGCCCAGAACGCCGATACGGAGAATTTCGGCGGAACAACCACGCTGCCGCCGGACACCAGCGGGCCCATGATGGTCACGCACAGCCCGTTGATGTGATACAGCGGCAGCACGCACAAGGCACGATCTGCGGCGGTAAGCCCGTGCGCCAGTACAGCATTTGCACCGCCGGCCAGCACGCTCGACTGGCGCAATACCACGCCCTTGGGCCGGCCTGTCGTGCCGGATGTGTACATCAGCAGGCCATCGTCGTGATGGTCCAGCGGGGGCAGCTGGTCGGCCCCATCGCCGCTGTCGAAAAATCCGTCATCGAGCATAAGGATCCGGGGAGGGCGATCATGGTTGTCCAGTGCTGCTGCAAGCAGGCTCTGTGTCTGCGTCTGGGCCAGCACCAGTCGGGCGCGCGAATGCGTCAGCACATAGGAAATCGTGGCGTTGCCGGCCACCAGATTGATGGCGGTGGCAAGATAACCGCCATACATGATGCCCAGTATGGCAATCGCTGATGCCGGCCCGTTTGTCAGCGCGTAGGCAACGGCTTCGCCCGGCTTCACACCGTTTCGGCTTATCTGCGCCGCAACAGCACGGCAACGCGCGCGAAGCTCGCCATAGCTGGTTGTGGTGCCGGTTTCCGGATCAATGAGGAATGCAGCGTCGGGTGTAGTGGTGGCGCGCAGGTCGATCAACTGGCGAACCGAAAGCCCGTTGATCTGCCCCGTATCGAAGGCTGATGCCTCGTTCATTTGCCTGCCTGCTGCCAGTAGCCGGAAAAGATGTCTTCAACAGCGGGCTCGTTTGCCGCGATCGTGCGGACCACCTTGGTGGTGTTCATGAAATGGCGATAGTTGAGATTGTCGTCAATCGAATTGCCACCCCAGCTGCCGCAGCCCATGGACAGTGAAAACGGCATGCCGTTGTCAAACGATCCGCCGGTGGCGAAACAATGCGCCTGGTTGACGATCACCCGGCAGGTCGGCATCTCCAGTCCCATGCCGACAGCCCGCGCATCGTCGCGCGTGTGCAGGCCGATTGAATGACCCGCGCCTTGATGGGCAAGAATTCTCGCGCTGAGCTTTTTCGCCGCTTCGAAGTCAGCGGCACGATAGACCGACAGCACCAGTGACAGTTTTTCACCCGACTCCGGATGATCTGGACCCACGCCGTTGCCCGCTATCATCAGGAAGCGTGCGCCTGCCGCGTTCGGCACGTCGATTTCGGCAACGTCGATAACCCGGTCAATATCATGGGCAATCATGTGCCGGTTCAGCTTGCCGCCCTGGAACAGCGCCGACTTCAGCTTGTCCGCAGCCGCGCCCTGCAGCATCCGGCCGCCGGCAGTTTCAAGCTCTGCGATGAAGGCCTCGTAGATTTCATCCACCACCACCAGCACGTTTTCCGACGAACATGATGTGGCGTTATCGAAGGTCTTCGACGCTGCAATCTTGCGCGCTGCATCGGCCAGATCAGCGGTTTCGTCCACGATCACCGTAACATTGCCGGCGCCAACCCCGATTGCCGGCGTGCCCGACGAATAGGCACGGCGCACATTATCCTGGCTACCGGTGACGACCAGCAGGTCCGTGGTTTCCATCAGGCGTTGCGTCTTTACCTTGGATGAGGGTGCCGGTACCATCTGCACCAGGTCATGATCCAGGCCGACCTTGTCGAACTCGGCGTGAATATAGCCAAGCAGCTTCTCGCACACCTCAACACCCTTCGGCGACGGTGACAGCACAATGGCATTGCCGCATTTCAGCGCATTGACCACGTTGTTCACCGGCGTTGCCACCGGATTGGTTGACGGCACCACGGCACCGATCACGCCAATCGGCCTGGCTATTTCGGTAATGCCGCGGGCAGCATCGTCAGACAGGATTCCTTGTGTCTTCGCGGCCTTTAAATCGCGTAACAGGCCAAGGGTCTTGCGGTGGTTCTTGGTGATCTTGTCAGCCACATTGCCGAGGCCGGTGGTTGCAACCGCCATGGCCGCCAGTTCCGCATTGCGGTCAGGCTGCATCAGCGCCCAGGCTGCCGCCAGTGCTGCCGTGTCATAGCGGGCCTGGTCCGCGCCTGCTTCATATTTGACCTGCGCTGTGCGTGCGCGCTCGACAATTGCGTCAATAATGGCTTCTTCATCGGTTGGCTGTGTTGACAAAGCAGGCTGGCTCGACATGGCGCTGGGTCCGGTTGTGGTTGGTCTGGTCAGTTTCCTGAAGGCGGAGCAAAACCCGCTCCGCCTTCAGGATATCGTGGTTGTCGATGCGGGAATTAAAGGCCCTTGAGCAGTTCCTTGAGAACCACTTCACGGTCGGCCCACATCTTCTGCACTTCCTCCCGGTTCATTATTTTCATTGGCGAGCCGCCGGCTTTCATGCGTTTGACGACACGTGCGTTTGCAAACATCAACGGCACCTGGCTGGACAGCTTGTCGATAAACAGCTTGCCGTTCAGATGGTCGATTTCATGTT
>CAYRLR010000266.1:0-4522 GCA_964424975.1 uncultured Anderseniella sp. | reverse complement strand
CTGTAGCACGACGGGCGTCAATGTATAACAGTTGAACCCTACCGCTCAGTAAACCGAGAACGGGAAGTACTTGTCGTTGATCTTCTTGTAGGTGCCATTCTCGAGGATGGCGGCCAGAGCTGCGTTCAGCTTTTCTTTCAACTCGCCGTCTTCCTTGCGAACCGCCATTCCGGCACCTGCACCGAACCACTTGGAATCGTTGTAATTTTCGCCAACGTGTTCGCAACACGAACCGTCACCGCCAAGCCAGTCGAGTATGACCACGCTGTCAGCCAGGACCGCATCAAGACGGCCCGCTGCCAGATCGGCATTGGCCTCATCCTGCGTGGCATAAAGTTTGACCGTGGAGTCCTTGTAGACATCTTCCAGGAACGACGAATGCGTGGTCGATGACTGCGCGCCCACTGTCTTGCCCTTGAGACCAGCCGGACTGGTATCGGTAATGCCTGCGCCCTTCTTGGCGACAAAACGCGCCGGCGTGTTGTAATATTTGTCCGTGAAATCGACCTTCTTCATGCGCTCTTCGGTGATCGACATGGAAGCGATGATAACGTCATACTTCTTGGCCAGCAGCGCTGGAATTATACCATCCCAGTCCTGGGCGGTGAATGTGCAGTCCGCTTTCATCTCCGCGCACAGCGCCTTGGCGATCTCCACATCGAAACCTTGCAGTTCGCCATTGGAGTCAGTGAAGTTGAATGGCTTGTAAGCGCCTTCTGTGCCGACCCGGATTTTCGTCCAGTCTGCAGCGAATGCGCTGCCACTCACAACCGCAGTTGCCAGTGCCGCGAGGGCCAGACTTCTGAGTTTTATCATGTTACAATTACCCTTCGTAATTTAGCTCGCTACATAAAACTTGACTCGTCCCCAAGGCAAGGCTTGAGCATGCGGCGAAATAATGAAGATTGTAAAGACTGTCGTAACGTCAATAAATGACGTTTTATGCTACTATCGGTTAATATATTCTCCCCGAATGTCAGCCTCAACCAGTTGTTGCGACCGCTCTGCGGGATCGCCATAACCGCCGCCACCGGGCAGATTCAATACCAAGCGCCTGTCGTGGGGCACATGTTGCCTGCCCTTGCCCGCAAGTTTCGTCCCGTCATCAAGGGCTACACTGCCTGCAGCCCCCGGCCCGCCGCCTTCTCGCCCGCGCGGCGCATGTTTGATGCGGTCGAACATGGCATTGAAGAAAAACTCGTAACCGGCATTTGGCGCAATTTCGATCACCTGACCCAATCCACCGCGATACTTGCCGGCGCCGCCTGAACCGCAGCGCAGTTCCTTGCGCCATACTGTTATGGGACCAATCTGCTCGGTTGCCTCGACAGACATGGTACTCACGCCGGACGGAAACGCTGTTGCATTCAGGCCATCCAGTGTCGGCCGGGCACCGGTTCCGCCGGAATTGAACATCAGGATCTCCGAGCGCGGCAAGCCCGAGAGTGGATCAACCGGCCGGGCGGCTATCTGAACATTCCACAAACTGCTTGAACCTTCGGCCGGCACCACCCCGCCCATGCATTTGTGCAAGGCGCCAAGCACCACGTCAGGCAGCATCTGCCCCGTCACGTGGCGTACCGATACAGCTGACGGGCGCGGCGCGTTCAGTATGCTGCCTTCCGGGGCGACAATCCGGAAAGGTTCAAGCGAGCCCGCATTGTTGGGCACGTCCGGTGCAATGGCGCACTTGAGTCCGTAACAGGCATAGGCGCGGGTATAGACTGCGGGAACATTGACACCAAATTTGCTGACACCCGAGGTACCGTCAAAATCTGCAACAAGTTCCTCGCCCCTGATCGTGAGCGCAAGCTTCATCACAACCGGCGCATCGTAGCCGTCTGCCGTCATGTCGTTGGTGTAGGTACCGTCCTTCAGCTCTGCAATCCTGGCATGGGTCGCGTCACGGCTGGTGTTGATGATGAAATCTGACAACGCTTCCAGACCGTCAAGCCGGAACTCGGCCATCATGTCCTGCAGCCGACTGTCACCAGCCTCATTGCACGCTGCAAGCGAGTAGAGATCGCCGACCACCTGATCCGCCTCACGCACATTGTTGCGCACGATCTTGATCAGGGGCTGGCTCACCTCGCCGCGTTCGGCAAACTTCATGATCGGCAGCAGGATGCCCTCTTCATAAACTTCGTTTGCGTCCGGCCCGAAGCCGCGCCCGCCGACATCTACCACATGCGCGGTAGAGGCAAAGAACCCAACCAGCACACCATGTCGAAAAGACGGTGTTACAACCGTGAAATCGTGCAGGTGGCCAGTGCCCTTCCACGGATCATTGGTGATGTACACGTCGCCTTCAAACATGTTCTGCAGGCCAATTTCTTCCATGAAATGCGCAACGGATTCAGCCATTGCATTGACATGACCCGGCGTGCCGGTCACCGCCTGCGCCATCATCCGCCCGCGCCGGTCGTAGACACCGGCAGACAGGTCTCCGGCCTCGCGTACCGAAGTGGAAAACGCTGTCCTGATCAGCGTTGTTGCCTGTTCCTCGACGACCGCAATCAGCCGGTTCCACATAATCTGGTTGTCGACATTGCCCAAAACGCTCATTGGCCGGTTCCCTTGTCCTGTTTGGCGCTAAGCCACAATGCCCCGTCGGCCTGGGCCACGGCGGTGAATGAACTGGTCACGATGGTGCAGGTTTCATCTTCCACGATGAGCGCAGGGCCATCAACATAATCACCCGGTGCCAAGTCGCCTCGCATGATTTCCGGTCCCTCCACAAACTGCCGCACCTGCGCATCAAGGAAACGCCGGGTCCGTGACGCTGCGGCTGCGCGCAACCGCGCCTGGCTGGTCTGTCTTGTCACCTTCGGCAACGGTGTTGTGACCACCACCGACCAGTTGGCAATCTCGATATCAAGCTCGTCAATAGTGCGTCCGAACAAGCCGCGGTAAGCCGTTTCAAACTCGGACGTGAACACCGCAACATCGCCTGGGACAAACTGCCTGGCAGGTATCGCAACAGGTATCTCCCAGCCCTGCCCGCGATATCGCATAAAGGCGACAATCCGTGTTTCGGTTTGCGCATCACCAACGCCGTGACGCACAAACGCTGCCGCGGTTTCGCGCATTTCGTGCAGCAACTGATTGATGCGGTCTGCATCAAAATTGCTCAGCCGGAAGAATGCCCCCCGGGTTTCTTCATAGGAAAACGGTGCCCGCAGGAACCCGATGGCCGACCCGACGCCTGCTCCGGGGGGAACGATGATGTTGTGCATGCCCAGTTTTTCAGCCTGCCGGCAGGCATGCAGCGGCGCACCGCCACCAAACGCAATCAACGCAAATTGCGAGATGTCCTTGCCGTTTTCAACCGCATGGACGCGCGCCGCATTGGCCATGTTCTCATCCACCATTTCCGTGGTGCCGAACGCTGCAGCGGCTACGTCCATGCCCAGCGGTTTGCCGATCCCGGCTTCAAGGGCCTGTTCGGCATTGGCAACTGACAGAACAATACTGCCGCCGGCAAAATTCTCCGCATCTATCTTTCCCAGCACCAGATTGGCATCCGTCACGGCCGGCAACTTGCCACCGCGCTGGTAGCATGCAGGGCCAGGCTCGGATCCGGCACTTTGAGGTCCGACGCGGATCTGGCGCATATCATCCACATGGGCGATGGAGCCGCCGCCTGCACCGATCTCCACCATCTCGACAACCGGCGTCGACACCGGCATGCCGGAGCCTTTCTTGAAGCGATAGGTGCGCGCCACTTCAAATCGGTTGGCAGTCTTGGGCTTGCCATCCTCGATCAGGCAGATCTTGGCGGTGGTCCCGCCCATATCGAATGACACAACTTTTGACAGGCCATGGCTGAGCGCAAAATTTGCCGCATAGATCGCACCGCCGGCGGGACCCGATTCAAGCAGGCGGACCGGAAACTGCATGGCCGTCTCGATCGAGATGATACCTCCGCCCGAATGCATCAGGAATATTGGACACGTAATGCCGATTGCCGCCAGCTGGTCCACCAGACGGCTCAGATAGGCTTTTGCCATGGGCTGCACATAGGCATTGGCAATCACCGTGTTGAACCGCTCAAACTCACGCATTTGTGGCGATACGGCTGATGAGATGGACACCACCACGTCGGGACAGGCCTTTGCCAGTGCGGCTGCCATGGCGCGTTCATGGGCGGGATTTGCATAGGCATGCATGAGACCCACGGCAACCGCCTGGTAGCCGCCTTTGGCAACTTTGGCAGCAAGCGCTTCTGCTTCTTCAGGATCAAGCGCCTTCAATACCTTGCCGGTAGCATCCATGCGCTCCGACAGGGTCAGCCTGTCGGCACGGTCCACCAGCGGCTTCGGTAAAACGATGTTCAGGTCATATTGTTCAAAGCGGTTTTCGTTGCGCATCTCGATGACATCGCGAAACCCTTCGGTCGTGATGAACGCCGTCCTGGCACCCCGGCGTTCAATCAGTGCATTGGTCACCAGGGTCGTGCCATGGATCACCATTGCAATCTGCGAGGCGTCTATGCCCGCCCGCCCGGTCACCTGGCGCAGCG
>CAYRLR010000265.1:0-4533 GCA_964424975.1 uncultured Anderseniella sp. | reverse complement strand
TCAGGACCCTAAACCCTTTTGGATAACAGCACGGTCTGGACAAGCCTGGGACCAGACCGCCGCCGGAGCACTGTTCATGGATATTCGTCTATCAGGGATCAGTCATTCCTACGGCGGTCGGGAAGTCCTGCGCAACATCTCGCTGGACATTCCATCGGGCAGGATTGTCTGTGTCGTCGGCCCCACGGGGTGCGGTAAATCAACTCTGCTGCGGCTGATCGGCGGGCTGGAGCAGCCCACCAGCGGCAATGTCGTGCAACTGGGTGTGCCTGCAGAAGACTGTTTGAACCCGTTGACTTATGTGTTCCAGGATTACGCTCTGCTGCCGTGGAGGAGCGTTGCCGGCAATGTGTCCCTGGTGCTGGAAGACCACGGCCTCGCGCGCGCCGACATCAAGAAAACCGTCAGTGACGTACTGGCGCGCACCAGGTTGACGGATTTCGCCCGCAGCTTGCCCAGGCAACTGTCCGGCGGGATGAAACAGCGTGTCGGCATTGCCCGCGCACTGGCAGTGAAACCGGCCGTCATGCTGATGGACGAACCCCTGTCAGCACTCGACAGCCAGACCCGCGAATTGCTGATGGATGACCTTGCAGCGCTTTGGACACGGCAGCCTTTTACAGCGATCTATGTGACTCACAATCTGGATGAAGCGGTGCGCATGGGCCACTCGATCGTTGTGCTGTCGCGCGGCCCCGGGCAGATCCGTGAGATCATGCACCTTGAAAAACCACTGCATGAACGCAGTTACGGTGATAGCGACCTGCATTTCCGGCAGAAATACCTATGGAACCTGATGCGTGACGAGGCGCGGGCTGCCGATGCGGAGCTGATCAATGTCTGATGCCGATGAAACCGATATTGCCCGCCAGGTTCGTTTTCGAGGCGGCGGGTTTGCCCCGAAACCTCATCGCTGGATGGGACTGGCTGTATTCGTGGTGCTGATCGGACTGGCGGAGGCCGGCACGCGAAGCGGTCTCATTTCCCCCCTGTCGCTGCCAAAACCCTCAAACGTTTTCCTGACTTTCCGCGAGCTCTATGACTCCGGGATGTTGTGGACACATCTGGCACCCACCTTGAACCGGCTGGTCGTCGGTGCCTCGCTGGGCGCGACGGTGGGCATTGCCACGGGGGTGATGATCGGCCTGTTTTCCTATTTCCGCGCCGGCATGGTGCCGCTGATCGCAGCCCTGTTCCCGATTCCCAAAATCGCCCTGCTGCCGCTGTTCATCATCTGGTTCGGCATTGATGAAGCGTCAAAATATGCGTTGATCGCCTTTGGCACCTTCACCCCCACTGTCGTGGCCACTTACTGCGCCGTGGACAATGTCGACCGCACGCTGATCCGCATGGGGCAGAGTTTTGGCATGAGCTGGAAATCCATCGTTCGCAAGATCATCCTGCCCGGTGCCATGCCCGGCATACTGTCGGGTTTGCGCGTCTCACTGTCGATTGCGATCATCCTGCTGGTTGCTGCGGAAATGCTGGGTGCCGAACACGGCATCGGCGCCTACATACTCGAGGCAGGCTCGCTTTATAACCTGGAACGCCTGTTTGCAGGTGTCGTTATCCTGTCCCTGCTCGGCGTGCTGCTCAATGCGGTGATCGGCGGGATAGAGCGTTACGTGCTGCGCTGGCGGGTGTAATCACCTACCTGCCGCCGGCCACATCCAGCAATACACCGGTGACATAAGACGCTGCCGGCGACAGCAGCCACACAATGCTCTCGGCCACTTCGTCTGCCGAGCCTCCCCGGCCCATCGGCACCTGGCCCTGCAATCGTTCAACCCGGTCAGGTTGACCGGATGAGGCATGAATCTCGGTGTGGATCAGGCCGGGGCGCACCGCGTTCACGCGGATGCCTTCACCGGCGACTTCCTTTGACAGCCCCAGTGTCATGGCATCAATGGCCCCCTTGGAGGCGGCATAGTCGATGAACTCATTGGGAGATCCGATGCGCGCAGCCGCTGATGACAGGTTCACAATCGCGCCACCCGCGCCGCCACGGGCTGTACTCATGCGGCGCACGGCTTCGCGCGCACACAGGAAGCTGCCGGTCACGTTGACCCGCATGGTCTCGTTGATCCGGTCGGCATCGAACTCCTCAAGCCGGGCTTTTTGAAACAATACACCGGCATTGTTGACCAGTCCGGTGAGCGGCGGCATGGTTTTGTCGATCTGTCTGAACATCTCGATGACGTCGGCTTCAGAGCCCACATCAGCCTTGATGGCGATGCTGTCGCGGCCCATTGCCTTGACGTCACGGGCCAGTTGTTGAGCCAAATCGGCAGAGCGAGCGTAGTTGATCGCGACATCATAACCATCACGTGCCAGCAGTTTCACACATGCTGCACCGATGCCCCTGCTGCCGCCTGTTACCAGAACTGTACCCCTGGATGTCATCTGCACTGGTCCCTGTCATGTGGTCAATTGGCACCACGGTTATCAGGAAAACTCCTCAAACACGACAAGAATTGGCCGCATTGTGTGCGTTTAACGATCCTGGAATAAAAAACTGGGGATTTCAAATGAACAAGTACCTGTTTGCAGCAGGCGTGCTGAGCGCCTGCGCAGTCTTCCTTTTGGCCGTGGCGCCAGTCAATGCTGCCGAAAGCGGCAAGGCGTCATGGTACAAAATGGGCACCCACACCGCCAATGGCGAACGCTTCAAACCCGAAGGACTGACAGCTGCACATCGCACTCTGCCGTTCGGCACCAAGGTACGCGTCAAGAACCTGCGCAACGGCAAATCGGTTATCGTGCGCATCAATGATCGTGGTCCGTTCATTAAGTCGCGCATCATTGATGTGTCAAAAGGGGCAGCGCGAAAAATCGGCCTGATCCGCGCCGGGGTGGCAAGAGTTTCGATCAACGTCGTAAAATAGGTTGCAGCCTCAATAAGCACTGGCAGTGTCGCGCTACTCGCCATAAGTTGCGGGGCATGACAAAACAAATCGCCACACTTGAAGATGTCCCGGCGTTTGCGCCGAATCCAGCTACACCACTCGCCCTGCTGGCGGCGTGTCCCGTCTATGCGGTCACACCGTTGAGCAGCAAAATCGGCCCCACCGGACGAACCATGCTGGTCAAGGATGAAAGCCAGCGCATGAACCTGGGTGCCTTCAAGGCACTTGGCGGGGTCTATGCTGTTGCCCGCCTGATCGACGAGGCCTGGCAGGCGGCAGGCAATGCCCCGCTGGCCCCGCAAGACTACATGAGCGATGCAGTCAAGGCATTTGCCGCGACCATGACATTCGTATGCGCCAGCGCCGGCAATCACGGCATGGCAGTTGCGGCAGGCGCCCGCATATTCGGCGCAAAGGCCCGCATTCTGCTGGCCAGCGACGTGCCTGCCGGATTTGAAACGCGCCTCAGGGAAACCCAGAATGCGCAGGTAGTGCGCGCCGGCGACACCTATGCGCAAAGCGTAGAAGCAGCCAAGGCAGACGCCGCCGAAACCGGTGCAATATTACTGGCCGACGGATCATGGCCGGGATACAGCCACCCGCCTTTGCTGGTCATGGAAGGATATACCGTTATCGCCGAGGAACTGCGCGAGGCGTTCGAGGCAAGTGGCGACTGGCCTTCGCACGTTTTCCTGCAGGCAGGCGTCGGAGGCATCGCCGGCGCCATCACCCACATGATCCGGGAAAACTGGTCCGTGCAGCCGGAGATCATTATCGTTGAACCCAATGAAGCCCCCTGCCTGACTGAAAGCCATGCAGCCGGATACCCGGTGCAGGTCACAGGCGCTGCATCCAATATGGGCCGGCTCGACTGCAAGGAGCCGTCGCTCATTGCCTTCGGTATTTTCGAGCGCACCGGGGTACACTTCATGACCATTACCGACGCGCAGGCCCGCGATGCCGCCAACAGGCTGGGCAGCCAGGGCATGCCCACAACACCATCGGGCGCTGCCGGCCTTGCAGGTCTCAAGGCCTTTGGCGAGGTAGATCGGCCGTTAATCATCGTGACGGAAGGAGCTGTTTAAATGGATGCGAGCCCATTGAAGGGAAAGAAGGTGCTGATCACCGGCGCTGCGCGCGGGCTGGGCGCTGCCTTTGCTGCCGTGCTGGCAGATGCAGGCGCGCATGTCATCATGACCGGCAGGCTGACTGAAATGCTGGAAGGTACCGCAGAAGCGATCCGGCTGCGCTACGGCGCCAAGCCGGAAACCCATCTGCTTGACCTTGCCGAACCCGGCACTGTCGATGCTTTTGGCGAAGCCATGAGCAAGGCCCATCCGAAACTCGACATACTGATCAACAATGGCGCGCAATGGCTGGAAGGCTCGATGGACGAGTACGATGCCTATTCCGTTGTGAATACCATCAACTCGGCCGCCACCGGCAGCTTCCTGCTGACGCGGCAACTGGTGCCGTGCCTGCTGGCAAGCGGCGCCGGTGACATTCTCAACATCGTGTCGACCTCCGGTATTGCCAACACTCTCCTGCACAACGCAGCGGTGCCCTTTCACATGGCCAAGCATGCCCAGACCGGCATGACCGATGGACTGCGTCAGGAACTGAAAGG